>NSLH01000003.1 GCA_002763895.1 [Chlorobium] sp. 445 | reverse complement strand
TTTGCGCATTTGCTTGCGCCGCAAAACTTAGGGCAAGACCAGCTAAGACTATGAAGGTACGAGCAAAGAAGGACTTGGTTTGAGTCTTTTGGGTATGTGGCATCTCAAAAAAAGCGTATCGGTTTTTCATATAGCAGCGATGGTTGCATTTAGGTTGTTCTAAACTTTTTCTGTGTTCTGTTTTGGTCGGGTTCAGTCTCTTTGTGCGTTCATCATTTCAGTCGCTACGCACCTTCACTGCTGTGCATGGTACGGAATGGATGGTCAGCGCATCGTAGCTGGTCCTGTGAGCGTCGTAGCTGTGTCTCTTGCACGAATCAGAAATTGATGCTGAAAATCAATGTGAGACACTGCGTATTTTGAGCTGTCGGAATGATGAGTATGCAAACATAAGAAAATTTTTGTAAAGGGAAAGTTAAGTTTTTACATCATTTTCATTGCTGGTGCTTTTAGGGTGAGAGTCGATCAATTTGCCAAGTGCCGTTGTGCTGCTTGAGGTAGCGGAAGCGATCGTGCAGGCGCGAGGGTTGTCCTTGCCAGAATTGAATTTCATAGGGCAGCAGTCGATAGCCCCCCCAGAATGGTGGCAGTGGCACGTTGCCAGTTGGATGCTTGAGCGCTATTTCAGCGGCGCGTTTGAGCAGTTCTGCTTTGCTTGCAATAACCTGACTTTGATGCGATGCCCACGCCCCATAGCGGCTCGTGAGCGGACGCGAATTAAAATAGGCTTCTGATTCTTCACGACTGACTTTTTCTACCATGCCCATGATGGTGACTTGCCGCTCGAGCGCTTGCCAATGAAAACACAGTGCAGCGTATGGGTTTTCTGCAAGTTCTCTGCCCTTTCGGCTTTCGTAGTTTGTGTAGAAGACAAACCCGCGTTCATCCAAGCCTTTGAGCAGCACAACGCGTGCCGAAGGCTTGCCGTCTTTTGTTGCGGTCGCTAGTGTCATGGCGTTTGGCTCTTCAATGCCTGCAGCTTGGGCATCATGAAACCAGCGCTCAAACATCTTGAAGGGATTTGGTTCTAAATCTTTTTCGTTGAGTGTGCCCTTCCCGTATTCTTTACGCAAATCTGCAATAGACATAGCACAAAGTTTTTTCTTTGTTTCAGACTTATACTTCTACAATCATGTGTTGGCGTTCCGAGCACGTTTCAATGGCTTGATGCAATTTGTCAAGCAGCAAAAAGCCAAATTTACTGAAATAATACAACGCATTGACGGTGCGTTCCTGCAAACGATGATTAGGCAGCAGATTAGCTTCGCACTTTTCTATTTGCGCCACGATATCTTGATGACGCTGCTTTTCGGCACGAAACGCCTTTTCTTTGAGATGACTGAGTTGATAAAAAATTTTCCCGCTTGCCGTCTCTAAGGCATCTTTCAATGTTGGGTCAAGTTTGCCGAGCCTCTCGCCGAGCACCTGCAAGGCAGTTTTTACCTGCAATTCAGTTTGTGCAAACTGTGTCTCTACGCTTAGGTCTTCGAGTTTGTCGACAATTTGGCGTACGAGATGCTCTCTATCTGAAAAAAATTGTGCATAGAGCGTGTCAAGTGTACCGCTGCCCATCTGCTCGCTTAGTCTTGCAAACACTTTTTTCACCTTTGGCTCTACAATCGAGCAGCTATGGCGTGGCACGACCAGCGGCATCTCTAAGCCAAAGAATGCATAGTTCGATTTGAGTTGCGCTAAGTATGCAACTTCTGCTGGACCTGCGATATAGGCAAACGTTGGCACGGCCCAGTCTTGCATAATTGGGCGCAAGATGACATTTGCGCTGAAACGTTCTGGGGCATCTTCGACCAGTTCCAAGAGCTCACTTTTTGAGATAGCACGACGTGCAGGCTGCAAAAGATATAGTTCCCCTTGCTCGGGCTCTATGCGCCAGCGTTGATGATTTTCAATGAGGTAGAGATTAACGGGTTTTGCTTTGGCTTGTGCCTCATAGCCTGCGTCTTCCAGCAGAGCACTTTGAGCAATCACATTTCTCGAGCTTTCCGGTGCGGTCTGCAATTCTTTGAGAAAAAGTCGCTTGCAGAGCTTTTTATACTCTCGATCATCACTTGACAGAAAAATCAAGCCGTGTTCTTTGAAGAGTTCGCTCATCAGTTTTGCAAACGCCGAGAGCAAGCTTTCACCTTCACGGTACGTGCTACGAATCAGGTCGGAAACTTTTGCTTTGAACTCACTTGGTGGTAAGGCGGCGAGTGCTTCCGTAGTAAAGTGCGAAATTTCTGCGGTGAGTTGAATTCGCCCTGTCATCATGCGTTCCTTTACATGCGCTTCTTGATAGCGCAAAAGTCGCAGTTTGTTTTCCGACAGCAATCCCAGCGTTGCTACTTCGTCGTAGTCGTGGTCTTCACCCTCGAGCCAGAAGATCGGCACAAAGTCGTAGTCAGGAAAGTCTTGCTTCATGCGTTTAGCAAATGCAATGGCTGAGAGCGTTTTGTAAATCGTGTAAAGGTTGCCCGTCAGCACACCGACCTGCTGACCTGTAACGATGGCTACTGTTTTTGTCGATAACAGCTTTTGAATCTGCGCTAGTGTGCGCTCAGACGCACCGAACAGACGATTTTGTCGCTCCAAGATTTCAACCAGCTGGGCACGATGGTATGTTGTGCGAGCCAGAGTCTCTAATTTTTTCTGCTGTACATCTCTTTTGCGATAATCACCACAGAAGAATTTTTCGGCAATCTCACTTGCGCGCTCAGTCTCCGACACATAGTCCAAGAAAAGGGCGTTAAATGGGCGATGCACGCCACTAAACGCTGAATAAGGAATAGAGATGGTCATTTACTTTTTCAGATTCCATGTTCGCACAGTCTCAAGAAAAGCATAGTTGGTTTGGTCAAAGGAAATTGGCGTTACCGAGACATAGTCATTGCGGATTGCAAACTCATCATCTTCGAGACTATCGTCGTGCAACACCATTTCGCCGCGCAGCCAGTAATAGGGCTCGCCATAGGCATCTGCGCGCTCAATCATGGTCTCGTGCCAGCGTGATTTGCCTTGCTGCGTGATTGCCACACCTTTGATTTTATCTTCAGGCAAGTTGGGGATATTGACCGTAAGCAGGGTTTCTGCAGGTAAGCCGTGCTTTAAGACTTTGAGCGCCAGTTGCTTAGCAAATTTTGCGGCATATCTAAAATCTGGATTGCCGTATGTTGTCAGCGAGAAAGCAATCGCGGGGATTTTTGCAATGGCGGCTTCACGCGCAGCTGCAACTGTACCTGAATATAGAATGTTGATGGCAGTATTGCTGCCGTGATTGATGCCGCTGACGACCAAGTCGGGTTTTTCCGTCAGAATCTGCGCCAGTGCCGCTTTGACACAATCGACTGGCGTGCCTGAGACAGCATATCCAAAAATTTTTATGCTTGTAGGCTTTTTTGATGCGCAGCGGTTTGCCTAACGTCATGGCATGGCTCATGCCGCTCTGCGGCGCCGTAGGCGCAACGACCGTAATATCACCAATTTTACTCATGACTTTAGCCAGCACCTCTAAGCCTTCGGCATCTATGCCATCGTCGTTCGTTACCAAGATGCGCGGACGCCGATTAGTTTGATGATTTTCAGAAGAAAGGTTGGATGTTTTCTTAGAAGACCCTGTCGTTTTCTTGCTTGCCACAGATGTTTTTTCTTTACTGTTAAGCCTTAAAGATACAAAAAACTCGCTAACTTGTGATTTGCCATGTCCCAGCAATTTCCAGAGGATGCTCTGCACAACCCCGATTACATTGCCGTTCAACCCTCACCGATTCAAGGCTACGGCATTTTCACGCTCAAAGCCTGTCAGCAGGGCGAAATCATTATGGTCATTGATGGTGAAGTCATTGATGCAGACGAATGCATGCGGCGCGAAGCTGAAGAAGATAATGTCTATATTTTCTATCTCGATGAGCATCGTTATCTGGATACGGCGCAAAGCGGGAAGATTCGTTACATCAACCACAGCTGCGAGCCCAACGCACTTGTCGTAGAGCGCGACGCCAATTCACTCTACCTTGTTGCCGCACGCCACATTCAAGCCGGCGAAGAACTTACGATTGACTACGATTTCGAAGACATCTACGACTTGTGCCAACGCTACAATCCAGTCTGCAAAGCACGACTTGGTCTTTGTACCGCACTTCAAGCTCGTCAAGCCTCTCAACCTGACGAGTAGTGCGCGGCTTTTAGAAAATAGTACTAAAATGAGCGCAAGACTGTATTGCAGAGATAATGTTTGTCATCGCAGTAGGGATAATCGGTCGTGTAGTGCAAGCCACGCGATTCACGGCGCTTTATTGCACTCTCAATGATGAGTTTAGCGACTTTGATGATATTTCGCAGTTCAAGCAATCCTTCTGATACTTTGGTGCGCTTGTAATAGGCTTCAGTTTCTTCTTTGAGAAATTCAATGCGTCGGCGAGCACGCTCCAAGCGCAAATCACTGCGTACAATGCCAACATAGTCGTGCATGACTTGTTGGACTTCTTTGCGATTATGCGAAATCAAAATCCACTCTTCAGGTGATTCGGTGCCGCTTTCATCCCAGTCAGGAAATTCAATGCTATTAGAGACAGACTTAATGTTCTCACACATATCCAAATATGCACGATGTGAAAAGACAAGGGCTTCTAGCAGCGAATTGCTTGCCAGACGGTTTGCACCATGCACGCCAGTCGATGCCGTCTCTCCTGACGCATACAGTCGATTGATGGTTGTGCGTCCATAGAGATCTGTTGCCACACCGCCGCATGAATAATGCATTGCTGGCACTACAGGAATAAGTTCTTGTGTGATATCAATGCCAAGCATCAAGCAGCGCTCATAGATATTTGGAAAGTGCTCTTTGATTTGGTCGGCTGGCTTGTGTGTAATGTCTAAATAAACGCATTCATCACCTAACTTTTTCATTTCGCTGTCGATTGCGCGTGCCACAATGTCGCGTGGCGCCAGGTCTCGCCGTGCATCGTAGCGCGCCATAAAGGCTTCACCTTTTGAATTGCGCAAGATGCCGCCAAACCCGCGTATGGCTTCAGTGATAAGAAATGACTTAGCTTTAGGGTGATAGAGTGCAGTTGGATGAAATTGAATAAACTCCATGTTGTGAATTTCTGCACCCGCCCGATACGCCATCGCTATGCCATCACCTGTCGCAATGTCTGGATTGGTGGTATGCTGATAGACTTGACCGCACCCGCCCGACGCCAGCATGGTGAATTTGGCAAGAATTTTCTTGAAGCGTCGTTTCTTCGTATCCAGCGCATAGGCACCGTAGCACGTAATATCGTTTGTCTTTTTACGCAGATGATGCTCTGTGATAAGTTCAATAGCAATATGATGCTCGAGTATTTCGATATTGGGGTTTTCTGCCACTTTTGCAAGCAAGGCGCGCTCAATTTCGCGTCCGGTCAAATCTGCTGCGTGTAAAATGCGATGTCTGGAATGCCCGCCTTCACGGGCAAGGTCTGGCTTGCCATTTTTCATCGTAAATTGCACGCCCATTTCGATAAGCTCCTTGACATGCGCCGGTCCCTCCTTGACCAGAACTTCAACCGCCGTACGGTTGCATAGCCCCGCTCCCGCATTGAGTGTATCAGCAATGTGTAGGTCGTAATTGTCGTCTGGGGAGAGCACTGCCGCAATACCGCCTTGCGCCCAGTTGGTGTTAGAGTCCGAGCGCTCTTTTTTCGTAATAATCAGCACACTACCTAACCGCGCGGCTCTCAGCGCAAAGAACAACCCGGCAATTCCACTGCCGATAACCAGCATGTCGACTTTGATTTCTTCTGTCATCTTCGCCAAACTCCATGCGAACGATTGCGCCTTTTCACCACGCCTGAGACAGCTCAGCTGCAGGCTCTAAGGCTTTGCATTGCCCTCCCCTGCGACCGCTGGCGTAAAATAGCGCTCTTTAAGAGCATGCCACGCAATTGGCACAAGCGATAGCGCAATAACCACAATGATGACTTTATCAATCTCTCTTGCGATTGTTGGAAAAAGTTTGCCAAGAAAATATCCTACCAGCGTCATGCTTAACACCCAGAATATGCCACCAAAGATGTTGAAAGCTGCAAACTTTGGATATTCCATTTTGGCAACGCCAGCCATAGTCGGTGCAAATGTGCGAACAATAGGCACAAAGCGTGCAAGGATAATCGTCTTGCCGCCGTGCTTATCGTAGAAGGCTTGTGTCTGCTCTACGTACTTGCGTTTGAAGAATCGAGAGTCTGGTCGTTGCCAGAGCGCTTCACCTGCACGCCGTCCGATAAAGTAACCTGTAGCATCGCCTACAATTGCACAAACAATCAACAGTGCGTTGAGAAAGAAAAGATCCAGATCGCCACGTGCTGCAAAAATACCTGCAGTAACAAGCAGCGAATCACCGGGCAGAAAAAAGCCTGCCAGCAACCCCGTTTCAGCAAAGATCACCAGCGCCATAATCACATAGCCTGCTTTGACAATGGTCTCAGGTGCAATCAGGTGCCGAAGTTCATTGAAAAATTCCATATTTGAGAATTGATAAATTGATTGCGTTGTTTTTGCTTCTTACTGCTTTATGTTGCTTTGCAAAACAGCTATGAATTTACACAAAAAATTTTGACCTCTCCTGCCTGCTGCATCCTACCAGCCCCATGTGCCTTTGCCGCCTTTGAAGGGTCCAACAAGGTCACTTGTAATCCAGCCGCCGTAGAAATCACCTTCCTGTGCACTGACTTTTTCATCATCCACATAGCATGCATCGACACGGCTGGCGTAGAAAGCAAGATGATCTTTGAGTGCCGCATAGTTTGGCATCGGATTCGGATAACTCCACGCGGCATTGGGCGAAAGACAATTGCCAAATTCAAGATTCCAGTACATCGCGGCACCTTTAAACTCACACCACGATCGATGCATCGAAGCCTTCAGGCAGTTCATATCGATATCTGAAATTGGAATGTAGTAGGTGGGTGGGTGACTGGTTTCCAAAATGCGCAGTCCTCTGGTTGTATCGGCAATTGTTTTGCCTGCAAAGACCACGCGCAGCCGCCGTGCGGTCGGCTCAAGCCGTGGTGGACGCGGGTAATCCCAAACCGATTCTTTTTTCATTTTTCTGATGTCTTATGATATTCACGCGCCTGAATTGACACGAATACTATTGAAACTTGTAATTTTTCAAACCTGTAAATTATGACGAAAGTTTTTCGAGCTTTTTTGATACCTTTTGTCTTTGGCTTGAACCTTTCTACGCTGCCTGCACAACACTTCCCAACGCTTTCCGATACCTCAAAAACAGCATCATTTTCGCGCGAGCTTTTGCCATCGCTGCTGCCCTTCATTGAAGAATCGGCAAGAATCAGCGTTGAGCTTTTAACAGAGTGGAAGAAGTTTGAAAATGCTATCTTAGAGCGCGCCACGCGCATCACGGAACCAAGTCTACAGCGCTTTATCAAACGCAAAGCCTCCGAGATGAGCGCCTCACTTGATTCTGCTTCAACTGCGTTTCGTGCCGAGCAGTACGCCCGACTGCAAATCTTTCAGAACACGCTCCGCGCCCTTGCGCCCGATAGCCAGAAAATTGCACTTGAGAAAGCAAAACTTGCTGAATTTCATCATATAGAGCAATTTCAACGCGATTTGGAAGCACAGCTCAAGCAACACACTGCCACACTCTCTCAATATATCGAGGATTTGGTAGCCATTTCAGAAATGGGAATATCACACACTGCCAAAGCCAGACGCAATGCCACACCTGATGAAAGCGATGTGCTCTTGCCCGATATCCCTACGCCAATCGGACTGTATTTCAGCGCTTCATTCAATAGCCAATCAGTGTGGTATGGTCTTCAGCAAAACCTTAGCACGCGCAACGACTCCGACATCGTCAGCGCTGGCGCCATGTTTTTTTCTGCAACCTACACCCATCCCATCGGCATCTGGGGCAGTGTAGAAGCAGTTGGACTTTTTGGACAATCACAGTTCTTTGATCAATTCACCTTAAGCATCGGTGCAGAGCAGACTTTTTTTGAGGCGCTTTTAGTTGGAGCTAACTACTCACGCTATTTTTTCAGTCCTACAAGCGTGCAGTTTAGTTCCATCATTTCTGACAATCTGGGTACCTATCTTACCTACACCAATCCGATTCTGACGCCCAGCGTAAGCTTTAACTATGGATTTTCACGCACACTCAATAGCCTTTTCCTTACGCTAAGTCTTTCACGCACATTTAGCTTGGAGCAATTCTTTGGTGGGATTCTTTTCATTTCACCCAGCGCAACTTTTGACTTCGGCACGCTGCCACGCTACACGATTCGTTTGACCAGCGCACAACCAATGCTGCAACGCACTGCCTTACGCGACCAGCGGCGCAATTTGCTTATGCGTCAAGAACTCGTTACGGGTTCATTTTCTCCGCTTAGCGCCTCACTTTCGCTCTCGCTTAGTTATGCATTTGGGAGTTTTAGCCTCTCACCTGCAGCACATCTTGTCTTTCCACTCAATACGCCCAGCTATGTCCTTGAAATTCAACCGTCGCCTATTAGCATGCCTCGCACGTTCAGCGCAGTGAGCGAGCCCAAGAATGAGATTTTCTATTTCTCGGTTACACTCAGCGTTACACTCTGAGCCCTTTGCTTTATCGAGGATATGAAGACAACTTCGCTGTCTCTTGCTTGACGTGCGGCTCATACATTTCTTGGCGTTTGAGCAACGCATGTGCTGCACGACTGACGCGTCTTGCCAGATAGCTTGCAAACGCATCGGAGGCATTGACACACGGAATGTAGTAGGCTTGCTTAAAGCCTGCTTTCAGCATGTCTTCAGCGGCATGCTGTGTTTCGCTGCTATCAGCAAAGTAACCGCTTGCAAAAGCCATCATGGTTTCCACGCCGCGCTTTTTGAAGTGCTCAACAGTTTCTTTGAACGTTGGCGTTGTCCACTTGCCACCTACGGCATGATTGAGGTAACCGACGGCAATTTCGGAAAAATGGTGTCGCTTGTCGGCGCTGAGTAAAGCATGTAATCGTGCATAAAACGCTTCTGTTTCTTTAAGTCCATTGCGGAACGAAACTGGTGTGCCATCTTTGCGCGCAAGTACAGTGCCATGCATGATGAGAGCTAAGCCTGCTTTGCCTTCAATCTTTACGCGCTGTGCTTGCTCAATGATATGCTCGCAATACGTTTGTGCAAGTTCTTCATCGCGCCACAAGCCGCCCAGCACCGTTAGTTTAGCTAGCTCTTGTGCTGAAAACTCCTTTAGCGCAAACTTGCACAGTGTGCCGCACGAAAGTTCGCCATCAATCGGGTTCATGACCAGCACAATCACACCGTGATATTTTTGCATTGCCTCTGCCATTGCTTCTTCGGTATAAGGTGGGGTGGTTTCAAATGTCGTAAAGACATCGAGCGTGAAGGGTGCATTTGAGACAAGCGCGCTAAGATGCTCACGCAGTTTTTCAGCTTGCTTTCGTGTAATGGCGTTGTAAGGTGAGATATAGCCTGTGGTCTTATGCTTCATTAGCATCATAGCGCCACCGAAGACTGGAATGATGTTCATTGCCAGTTTCGGAATGTGCATGTAGGCAGATGCATGGTGAAAAATGTGTCGAATTTGGTCACGGTAGGCAGAAAAGCGAGGCGTTTCCACTTCCCCGTGCGATGAGACGATAACGGCAAACTGCTTCATAGTTTTTTCTCCACGGTTTAGCTTGCGAAAGTTATGGATTTTGCAAAGCTTCTCACAGCATACCACGCCTTGATTTTGTAATTTCTCTTGCAAAACAAGTCTGTCCAATGTTACAACTGCGTCTATTGGGTTTGCTTCTGCTGGTGATAGGTCTTTCTGCCATGCTTTGGCAAGGCTGCCGCACTAGCGAAAGTGCCACAGAACGCGACACACTTCCGCAATTTATTTACACCGTAGATGCCACTCAGCCCGCACGCGGTGAGTTTGCTATCACATTTTCTTTTGAGAGACTCTCGCTTGGCGAAGAAGAAATTTTCTCAATTCCTGCTTGGGCACCCGGCGCTTATCAATTTACACAGTACGGTCAATACATCACGGCACTGACGGCATTCGACCGCAGTGGCAACCGCCTAGAAGTTAAACAGCTCGATACAAATTCATGGAAAATACGCCCTGCGCACCAACTAGCTCGCCTTGAGTATCGTGTTGCAGAAATGCAACGCCCAGATTTGCTCTACCCTGAAACTACCGAACTCAATGATGCACGCGGTTACTTCAACGCTACCAATATCTTCGGATACTTGCAAGGCTACAAACATTTGCCGTGCCTTGTGCACTACCGCTTACCTGAAGGCTGGCAGATGGCATGCGCAATTGAGACCGCCCCTCACTCACTGACGGCACGCGCAAAAAACTATGACGAACTTGTCGATTCACCTGTTATGCTTGGCAGGTTTCACCGCTATGACTTTACGATCTTGAACAAACCGCATAGTGTGATTATTGATGCGGACAGTGCGCCACAGCCCGATAGTCTTATTGCTGTCATCAAAGAAATTGTGCTTGCGCACCATCATTTTTCGGAGAATTACCTTATGAGAAGTACTTGTTTCTTTTTCGCTTCGCACGTCCCAAATTTTTCATACAGTTCGGCGCACTCGAGCATCAACATTCTTCGGCATATTATATGCCGCTCTTTGATTGGAATAATGCCCGCTTTGACCCAATTGCCACCACCATTAGCCACGAGTTTTTTCACCTTTGGAATCCGAAGCGTATTCATAGCCATCTTTTAGGACCCTTTGATTATCAGACGCCGATACACACCTCCACAATTTGGTTCGTCGAAGGCATGACGGATTACTATGCTGAACTGTTGATGGTCAAGGCAGGCATTATTTCTGTAGATATGTTTTTACAGAATCTCTTGGAGCGAATTCGCTTGATGCAATCGCCACTTGGCAGCAGCAAGGAAAGTCTGGTTGCACTAAGCCGCCGCCTTGCCAAAATTGCAGACCCTTCAGAGATTATTCCATTCTATGTGCGTGGCACCCTTGTTGCGATGCTGCTTGATATTCATTTGCGTACCCATCACCCGCTTCAGCATGGCACCGATGAGCTTTTGCTCAAACTCAACGCAGAGTATGGCAAACCACGCAAGCCTTATCATGATGACTCACTTGTTACGATTCTCTCACGACTTTCAGAAGTCGATATTCAACCGTTTTACCAGCGCTTCATTGCAGGAAACGATACGTTGCCGCTTCATACCTACTTTGCTAAAGCTGGGCTGCACTACGGCAAGCGCAAGCAAGCTATTGCACAAATGGGCTATTTTATTCAGCCTGATTCCAGTGGGGCGCTTAAGGTCGCTTCGGTCTTGCCTGAATCGGCGGCAGAACGCATGGGCTTAAAGATCAATGATGAAATTTTAGCCATTGACGATTCAGACACAAGTCGGGCAGGTGCATTGCTCGAAAAAATCTTTTCACAGAAAGGTCTGAAGGCAGGCGCACCGATTATGATGCTTGTCCGACGCAAAAGTAAAGTGCTTAAACTTACAGGTAAAGTTGGCTCTCAGCAGCGCTTTGTAGATGTGCTTGAAGTCAGCTCTACTGCTCCGCTTTCAGCACAACAAATACGCAAGAAACTGTTCCACTTTGCACATTAACTACGGTGCGCATGGCTCTTATCATACTGTGAATTGCTCACGCTTTTGTATTTTGCAATTTATGAAAGTTTTACCAAATCCGTCATTAAGCTAAACCCGCTGTGCCAAAACGCAAAGACATTAAATCCATTCTCATCATTGGCGCAGGTCCCATCGTTATTGGACAAGCCTGCGAATTTGATTATTCGGGTACACAAGCCTGCCGCGCCTTGCGCAGTGAAGGCTATCGCATCATCTTGGTCAATTCTAACCCGGCTACGATTATGACCGATGTAGATGTTGCAGACCGTACCTACATTGAGCCAATCACACCTGAATATGTGCTTAAAGTTATTGAGCGCGAAAACCCGATGCGCTTCTGCCCACGATGGGTGGTCAAACGGCGCTCAATGTTGCGGTTCAGCTTGCTGAATCTGGTGAGTTAGAGCGCAATGGCGTTGAACTCATTGGGGCTAAACTGCGCGCGATTCGCAAAGCTGAAAACCGCGAACTCTTTGCTGATGCCATGAAAAAAATTGGCTTGGAAGTCCCGCGTGGGATTTTCGTGCGCAGCGAATCTGAGGCTGAATTGGCATTGAAGCAGTTAGGATTGCCGCTTGTCGTGCGTCCTTCTTTCACACTTGGTGGGACAGGCGGCGGCATTGCAGATACCGAGCAAGAGTATTTCGATATTGTCCGACGAGGACTTTCAGCAAGTCCGATTCGCGAGGTCTTGGTAGAAGAATCTATCGTTGGCTGGAAAGAATACGAATTAGAAGTCATTCGCGACCTTGCCGACAATGTCATCATCGTCTGCTCGATTGAGAACTTTGACCCAATGGGTGTGCACACAGGCGATAGCATTACGGTTGCCCCTGCACAAACGCTGACCGATAAGCAGTATCAAGCCATGCGCGATGCTGCAATTAAAATCATTCGTGAAATTGGTGTGGAGACTGGCGGCTCAAACATTCAATTTGCGGTGCATCCCGAAACGGGTAGAATGATTGTCATTGAAATGAATCCGCGCGTCTCGCGCTCCTCTGCACTGGCTTCGAAAGCTACCGGTTTTCCTATTGCAAAAGTTGCCGCTAAACTTGCCGTCGGCTATCGGCTCGATGAAATCCAAAATGATATTACCAAAACCACACCTGCGTCATTTGAACCTGCTCTTGACTACTGTGTCGTGAAAATCCCGCGTTGGGATTTTGAGAAGTTCCGCAATGTGGAAGATCGCTTAGGCATTCAGATGAAATCGGTCGGTGAAGCGATGGCGTTTGGACGCACTTTCAAAGAAGCCTTGCAGAAAGCCTTGCGTTCGTTGGAGATTGGCAGAGCAGGCTTAGGTGCCGATGGCAAAGATAAATATGATGTGCTCTCACTTTCGGAAGAGGAAAAGCGAGCGGCTAAAAGCAACTTCTTGGAGCGCATTAAAATCTCCACTTCTGACCGCATTTTTTACATCCGTTATGCTATGCTTGCAGGCGCAAGCGTCGATGAAGTCTATCACGCTACAAAAATCGATCGCTGGTTTCTCCACAATATCAAGCAGATTATCGATATGGAACTTGAACTTCGCCAACTTGCCATGGCGTAGTCTTCAAGTTTTGAGCGGAACGGTCTTACTACAATCGCGCGAAACGATCAGTGGCTTGAACCAGTGCGCTGCGTATACCCACTTCACTGGCCGCATGCCCTGCCTGCGGGACTATAATGAGTTCAGACTTTGGCAAGGCTTTATGCAGTTCCCACGCGGAAATCGGCGGACAAATTACATCGTAGCGTCCCTGAACAATAATTGTAGGCAAGTGCGCAATACGCTTTGCGCGTCGTAGCAGTTCATCATCGTGCTCAAAGAAGCCCTTGTTGATGAAGTAGTGGCATTCAATGCGTGCGAAAGCCACAGCGAAGTTGTCTGCCGCAAAGCGTGCAATGTGTTTAGGGTCAGCTTGCAATTTGCTTAGCGTCCCTTCCCACACACTCCATGCTTTCGCCGCGCGAAGACGTGTTGCAGCGTTAGGGCTTGTCAAGCGCTTGTAGTAAGCCGCAATCATATCTCCGCGCTCTTTGGGTGGAATCGGTTCAAGGTAATGCTCCCATGCATCAGGGAAAAAATAATTTGCACCTTCTTGATAAAACCAGTGCACTTCTTTTTGGCGCAAAAGAAAAATGCCTCGCAAAATCAATCCGGCGCAACGATTGGGATATGTTTCCGAATAGGCTAAAGCAAGTGTGCTGCCCCAACTGCCGCCAAAGACCGTCCACTTCTCTATGCCAAGCTGCTCACGCAGTCGCTCAATGTCAGCTACCAAATCCCATGTGGTGTTTTCACGCAGTTCAGCAAACGGTGTACTTTTGCCACAACCGCGCTGGTCGAAGAGCACTACGCGCCATTTTTTCGGATTAAAATACTGTCGATGCTGCGGCTCAATACCACCACCGGGTCCGCCGTGCAAAAAAACAACAGGCTTGCCTTTGGGATTACCTACTTCTTCATAATAAATGCGATGCATCTCTGAGACTTGCAAAAATCCTGTGCGATACGGCACGATTGGGGGATAGAGGTCGCGTAGTGTTCTACTTGCTCTTTTTGGTTTTGCTTCTGCGCTTTTCATCTACGGTTTTGTTTGATGACGTTTGCAATAGCTTTTTTGCACTGACCGCTGCAACTTTCTTTTTCGTGCCTGATGCTGATGCGCGCTTAGCTTTAAGTTCAGGTGAAAGCAGTTGAGCCCCTTGAGGTGTTTTAGCACTCTTCTTTGGAGCAACTTTGGCGCGCTCACTTGCACTTGGTTTCGGCGCTGCAGTTGCACTCGGCGTCGGTGTTTTACTTGTTTTTTTCGCACTCACTTTGAGCGTACGAGCCCGCAGCGCTTCTGTTGCTGCAGGTGTGGGCGTCGATTGCGCTGTCGTTTTTGCCTGAGTTATCGTGGATTTTTTAGGTGCTACAACTTCTGCTGATGTGTCAGCGCCGTTTGTTTGGAGACTATCTGTTGTCAGTTCAGGCTTTGCTTGGCGTCCACGCTTCGGTTTGGTCTCAGTGGGTGCAGGTGCAGCTTTCGCTTTTGTTGCTTTCTTTGTGCTTGCTTTTGCTGTCTGTGTGCGTGTGCTCGTCTTGCGTCTTGCAGGTGCCGCTGTGTCTTGAACTTGCTTTTCTTTTTCAGATTCTTCAGACTCCTGAGTCAGAGGTAGCTCAATTTCTTCGAGAATACTGATGTCGAGCGATTTCAAAAAGTCTTTGAGCCGATAGCCCGTGCGTTCAGCGTCACGCACCAGTTGGTTTAGTGTCTCAAAGCGTTTAGCAAACCGGTCTTCAAGGTCGGTTGTCAGTTTAGGCGGTGAAGATGTTGCGGCAAGGTCTTCAATAGCAGAGAGAGCATAGAGTGCGCTGACCAGCATTTCGAATCGTTCTTTGTTGAAATACTCTGTGCCTTGAAACACGTTAAGACCGATAAATCGGTCGGCTTCATGACTTTCCAGCAAGCCTTTGAGCGCGGTTTTGATGTCACGCGTCTCGCCCGTATATCGTTCGCGTTCTACCAGCAGGCGAATCAGTTCGGTTTCAGCATGTGCGCGGTTTTCATCCAGTTCAGATTGCGTGAGCGACTGCACGATGAATTTTTCCAAGCGCCAATCGCGCACCACATTGAGTTGAATATCGACGGCGGTCTGGCGCACGGCGTCTAAGTGCTGCACAAACAGCCAGATAAGGAGCACGCGCCATGCCGAATCACCATGATCTTCACGCGGCAAAAGTTGCCGGAAAAATTGTTTCCAGTCTTTTTCCTCATCGGCTGATAGGCGTTCAAGATTTGCCAGCATCATGAGCGCGACATATTTGTTTGCGCTCTCATCGATAAAATGCTTTTCGTCACCTACATGATTTTCGACTGTGTCTTTTGCTTGAAGAATTGCGCGGAGTTTTTCTTTGAAGAGCAAGACGGCTTGTGAATTGATTTTGCCATAGAGCCAGCCTTGCATCAACTCTTTGAGCACATCCGGGCAGATTGCCTCTGCAATAGCTTGATGGACAGGGCGCAAGCTAAGGTGCATCACTTCATCTTCAATCGATGGCACGCCCTGACCATTGAGCAGTCTTGCAAGCTCATCGTAAGGCTTGAGTTTTGTCGGTACCACTTCACGAAATTCCATAAAGACTGCATACTTGTAAGCCTGCAGTTCAAAATACATGCCTTGCTCGCTGAGTTCAGAATTGGCACGAATGTATTCAAGCCCTGAGATAAAATCGCGGAAGATGGTGTAGGTGTTTGGCTTTTGGCTTAGGTGCAAGGCTTCGGCAAGTGTGCGCTTTGTGAGCTGCCCCTCTTCAAGGAAAGCCACTGACGTGCGAATCCATCCGCGCGTTGTCGCAAATTTATTGTGATAAATCACAAGTGCTCTTTCATTGCCATATTGATTGCTAAAGGCAAAGACATTTTCATCGACCTTATTTTCGAGCGTAATAAAGTCGTAGAGATAGAAATTGTCGACTTCAGCAAAGAGATAGCGGCGCTTGAGCAGCGGGAAAATTTCTCGCTCATGTCGTGCAATGAGATATTCATCGGGCGTTTCGTTGTAGTAGGCACGTTGATACTCCATGCCATACCGCTCCGAGAACCCCTCGATTTGTCCGTGCGCAAACATTGGTAAGCCGGGCATGGTCACCATCATCACACAGACACCGAAGTACTTGTCGTCTTTACCAAATTGATTGACCGCAGTTTCTTCATCGGGGTTGCTCATGAAATTTACATAGCGTTTGAGAATGCGCGCATCATACTCGAGTGTGTTTTTAATCAGCGTGCGATATTTATCGTTCTCTTCTTTTTTGAACATATGCATGAACGCGCTGTTATAGACACGGTGCATGCCTAATGTGCGCACAAAGTAGCCTTCGAGCAGCCAGAAGGCTTCAGCAAGCAAGAGTGTATCAGGCGCTTCAGCTTGAACGCGGTCGACGACCTCGCGCCAGAATTCGTTTGGCATCAAGGCATCAAACTGTTCTTTTGTCATCGCAAAAGCTGCACGTGAGGCAATTGCGCCACCTTTGCCGGGCTCAGGGAACCATAGCCGTTGAATGTGTTGCTTTGTCAGCACCATAGCGGCATCAAAGCGAATGATGGGGAAAAGACGCGCCACGTGCAAAATAGTTTGAATTACGGCTTCACGCACTTCAGCTTTGAGGAAGTTGAGTTGTGCCGTGTCGTTCCAGGGCATGTTTGTGCCATCATTGCCGTGATAGATGTAGCGCACATCGCCAGTCCATCGGTCTAATCGCGCAAAGACAACGGCGGCATCGGTTTTGCGCCAGTATCCATCTTCAATGAAAATGCCGACACGCTCATCGCTTGAAAGGTCAGGTCCGTAGAAGGTGTAATTCGGATATGGTGGATAGTCTGTAGAGATAAACCAATCCGGATGCTGAATCACCCAGCGAGAGTCTATGCCAGTGTGATTAGGAACCATGTCACTGGCAAGCCGAATACCGTAGCGCCGAGCACGCTCACGCAACGTGTAGAGCGCTTCTTCACCGCCCAAGTCGCGCGCAATATCGTAGTCATAGAGCGAATACGCCGAAGCCACAGCGTCAATGTTGCCATTAAGATGCTTGATGCGTTTGGAGGCCACACTCCGTTCCCAGATTCCAATCAGCCAGAGCCCTGTAAAACCGCGCGCAGCAAGCGTGGCAAGTTCTTCTTCAGGAATCTGATCGAGCCGTGTCATCGCGCGTTGATATTTCTTAGAGAGCTGATCGAGCCAGACATAAGTATTTTTGGCTATCAACACCAGCCGAGGCATCCAATTCAGGTCAGGGCTAAAGCCTTCGGGCGCTTCGCCCTCTTCGCGGTACGTCGGCACCGGGGGTGTTTCTTTTTCACCCCATCCAAAGAACTCAACTTGTCTGACCTCAAGAGGGTGTTTGGCTTTGTCAGCTGCTGCCTCAGCCAGCATCTTGAAGTATTTGCCTTCTTCTTTGATGACATCCATCGCAAAGAGAATTCTCTCCAAGAACGGCGAGCCCACAAGAATGGCTTGCCAATTTTTGAAGATGAACTCTAACTGCCCCATGATGGAATTAGGTGCTGCAAGCATCGGTGCATACAGCAGTTTGAATAGCGATTGATTGTCCGGTCCAAAACGCGGCTGAGTCTCAAAGAAATTATCAATTTGCGTTACAGTGCTTTCGTAGAGTGACGTTGCACGCAACTCACGATCATCAATGAGGTCGCGGATTGTGGCGAAGGCAGGGTTCTCATTTTCAAGGAAAAGCAGCATGACTTCTTCGAGCACAATACTACGGTTGGGCGTCTGGTCGGTCTTGCCCTGAAGATAGCTTTCTACTGATTCGACGCCACGATAAACGCTCTGCGACGGGAAGTCGTAACTAAATTGCCTTAGGAACGTTTGCAACGCTGGCGTTGTGAGCACGACTTTGAGGTAATTGTCGCACTTTTGTAATGCTTCAGGATTGTAGTCGCGCTCATAGACACGCACAACGAAGTGAAAAATCTCGTGCATTAGCCCCATCGTATAGATGTCAGCGGCTCGAGCAAGTGCGGAACTTGGCACCCCTTCGGCACGGCGTACAGCATTGAGTTTTTCGGTAAAAAGCTGTGCGGCACGAAAATTTTCAAAAAGAATATCACCTCGCAGCGTGAAGAAGGTCTCGCTGAATTGGTAAGTATCCCGTGCTTTTCTGGAAAGATGAAATTCGTAGACTGCCATACTCATTGGTTGAGGTTTCGATCATAGATGAAAAAAGATAGCAAAAAAACTTTTTACGCTCTGAGCACGTCCGAACTTAACCTTGCACAATTTAGTCATCATGATTTTCTGCAGAAGCGTTGTAGAAGCGAGTGCTATATCCGACTTGTGTTCTTGCGATGGCAAGCAAGATATTGCTGAGACAAAATCAGGTGAGTCTTGCAGAGCGTTACGAGCTGCCCCTACGCATCAGGAACAGGTTTGTGTCACTTCACCATAAATTCTTAATACATCTTTTAACACCTTGACGCACGATAGGCGCAAAGATAGACAAGGAGGCGTATGTAGCAGCCCTAAAATGATGCAAAATTAGAAACAGACTCATCAACAAATCGTTTGGTACGGCAAGATATCATGTATAATGTATAGAGCGATGTCAACGGCTTACCGACGCGATTTGTAGATAGTCTCACCCCACTTTTCTACAAAGTCCGGTCTATCGACGTCTTTAAGCGCAGCAAGAGGAATATCAATTGTACTCTTGTCCATGAAGCGCACGCGAAACGCGCCGACATCTTCAATAGATTCAACCACACGGTCGTAGAAGGCTTCGCCGCGATAGGCATCGAGATGAAAAGACATTTCGTAGCGTCCGAGTGGGTAACGCGTTTTGAGTTTACGAACGGCTTCAAGAATACGCGATTCGATGCCGCCGAATTGCGCTTTGTTGTTTTCCGACATACGTGTTTGGCGTTTTTGTTGTTCTGAATGCTTTGGGCAAGTGAAGCATCGCAAATATAGACTACGATTTGCTGCAATCCAATTGCGGTCTAGCATGGCGCAGCTTGCACAGCACAGCTTACGCTGCGACCACTTCTCCGATTATCCAAGCAGGTTCAGAGATCACTTTGAAATGTGTCAGCAGGCGCTCCGCCTCACGCGCCGAAGCGATGATGACTAATCCTACCCCCAAATTGAATGTGCGCCGCATATCCTCAATTGGGACATTTCCTTCGCGCTCAATGAGTTCGAAAATCGGGGGTATCTGCCACGCTTGCCAATCAATGCGCAACTCCAGTCCTTTGGGCACCACGCGCATCGTATTTGCAACAAGTCCACCGCCCGTAATATGCGACAGCCCCTTGAGCTCAAAGTGAGACAGCAGCGGATAGATTAGTGGATAATAAGAACGATGTACGCGCAGCAACGCCTCACCGATTGTGCTACCGAGTGCATCGACATAGTCGCCTAAACGATGCCCCAAGACTTTGCGTGCTAGTGAATAGCCATTTGTATGCAACCCGCTTGAACTTAGTGCCAGCAATACATCGCCAGCGACAATGGCGCGACCGTTGATAATTTTTTCTTTTTCGACAATGCCGACAATTGTACCTGCAAGATCAAAATCATTTTCATCATAGAGCCCTGGCATTTCCGCTGTCTCGCCGCCAATTAGCGCGCAGTCATTTTCCTTGCAGGCTTTCACCATGCCCGCAATAACGCTCACTGCATGGTCAGGCATCAGTTTGCCTGTTGCGTAGTAGTCCAAAAAGTAAAGAGGCTTTGCGCCGCAGACAAGAATATCATTTACACAGTGATTGACCAGGCACTGACCCACAGTATCATACTTTTGCAGCGCTGCTGCGACTTTAAGCTTTGTGCCTACGCCATCTACACTTGAAACTAAGACCGGCTGTTTGTAGCCAAAAGTATCAATCTCAAAAATGCCCCGAATGCGCCAATGTCGCCCAAGACCCCTTTCGTGAAAGTCTGGCGCACCAGCGGCTTAATGCGCCGCACTACTTCTTCGCCGGCGTCGATGTCGACACCTGCTAATTTATAGTTCATTTCTTGCATAAGACTTTTGTCAAAAAATTGGCAGCGCATCAGGCTATCAGGCGAAGATAGCACTCTCGTGCACCTCAGAGAAAAACTCATGGTGCAGTGCCCGAACAGCTTTGGGCGCATCTTGTTCAGCCACAACAAAGCCGATGTTGATTTCCGAAGCTCCTTGCGAAATCATTTTAATGTTGATGCCTGCGGTAGCCAATGTTGAGAAAATTCTTCCAGCAATCCCGGGCGCAGCACGAAGATTATCGCCAACGACACAGATAATTGCGACATTGCGCTCAATATCGACTTCAGCAATTTCAGACAACTGTTTCTCTAAGTGCGCAAGGCGCGTTGTATCACCAATCGTGAGCGAAATCGAAACCTCACTGGTAGAAATCATATCAATTGGTGTTTCTGCTTCCGCGAAAATGCGTGCGACTTTGTAGAGAAACCCAAAGGCATCGAGCATCTGCGTTGAGGTCAAGTTGATAATCACCTGCCCTTTTTGTGTGCAATCGATTTTACCATGCCATCAAACGACTGAATGGACGATGTAATAAGTGTGCCTTCAATGTGCGGGCGCTTTGAGTTCAGCACATAGACGGGGATATTTTGCTGTACGGCTGGACGGATGGTGGAAGGATGCAAAACTTTTGCGCCGAAGTAAGCCAGTTCTGCTGCTTCACGGAAGGTCATCACTTTGAGCCGTTTGGCTTCGGGCACAAGGCGCGGGTCGCTGGTCATCACGCCATCGACATCGGTCCAGATTTGTATGTTCTCAGCATGAAGCGCCGCACCGAAAATGGAAGCCGAGTAATCTGAACCACCACGTCCCAGTGTGGTTGTCTGTCCTTGCTGCGTTGAGCCAATGTAGCCTTGTGTAACAATCACCTTGCCCGCCTTCAGCGACGGCAAAAGATGAATGCGCACGCGTTCCTCAATGAGTGCTTGCAAAGGTTGTGCTTTGCCGAAGCTGTTATCGGTGATTAGTATCTGTCGTGCATCTCTCCACTCTGTCGGGATGCCCGCTTCATTCATAGCTTGTGCAAGAATGAGCGAGGAGAGCAATTCCCCATTTGACGCGATTGTATCGAGCAGGCGCGGCGTAAGTTCACCAATGACATAGAGCGCTTTCACAATGCTTGAAAGCTCCTCAAAGAGTTCTGCGATTTGTTCGCTCAGTGCAGGAGCGTTGCCAGAAAGTAACTCGCTCATCAGTCTTTGATGATGCGTTTTGATGGCTTTAAGCGTCTCTTTGGCTTCCGCGCACTTGTTCGATGCTGCAAGCTCGGCGAGTGCAAAGAGTTTGTTGGTAATGCCTGCGCAGGCGCTGGTTACCACAAGTGGCGCACCGTTCCCAGTGCTTTGTGCAGCCTGCCATTCACGGCGTACGATTTCAATGACGTTTCTCATTGCTGCGGCATCTTCGACCGATGTGCCGCCAAATTTCATCACCACCATTCGAGTAAATCCGCTAAAATTTTTAGCTGCAAAGGTAAGCAAAATCGAGCGATTTTTCTTTTCATAGCATCTGCGTAGAACTTCCAGCAGATTGACGACCTTTCTGTGTAGAGACAGCGGCGCAGCACAGGGCAAGGGCATTTTGAAAATAGCTAAAAAAGCCTTACGTTCATAAATGCATTTTTGCCCAGATGGCGGAATTGGTAGACGCACTCGTTTCAGGTGCGAGCGCCGCAAGGCATAGGAGTTCGAGTCTCCTTCTGGGCACAACGAATCAGCAAGTCCATGCAACACATCAAACAACCTAAACTGCCTTTAGCTCAAGTCGTCATAGATTTCTTTTGTGCGACTGCCGACTCTCTAAGAATGGTAGGGTCAGTAGGTCGCTCAGCCTTTTTTGTCCTTAAACCAATGCTGTTAAGGCAACCTCAACCGAATAGTAGTTTCTTGAGACGAGTAGTGTCATGTTATTTCCTCAAACTTAAACCAAATGACAACTGTGGAAAAGAACCCCTTGTTGCACATTATCAAACTGCAACTTCTTGACGATGAACTTGACGCTATTTTAAGCGAACAGAAAGGTCTGCCCGAAGAAATCAGTGCATTAGAAGCACAAATTGCTGAGCTTTCTCGTCAGCTTGAGCAGCGTGCAAAACGCCTTGAAGAGAATCAAGCCAAACGCATTGCCCTGCGCACCGAGATAAAAGACGCACAAGAGAAAATCAAAAAGTACAAAGACGCCCAAACCAAAGCGCGCAATAACAAAGAGTACGATGCGCTCTCCAAGCAAATTGAATTTGAAGAACAAGAAATCAAGCGTGCCGAATCGCAAATCCGTGCTATTGAAGCCTTAGAAGAACAATTTGAGCAGCTCGAGCAGAAAGGCAAGGAACTTCTCGCTGAGAACCGCTACGATGAACTTACCCCCGACATGTATCCCACCGACGAGCTCAAAAAACATCTTGCCGAAGCTGAAGCTGAACACAAACGCAAGCAAAAGGAACTCAACACCATCATCAAAAACACTCAGGCTGAGGTTGATGAACTCAGAAAGAAAATCAAAAAACAGCGTGAGGTTGTTCAAGCACATCTCAAGCATGTTCTTGTCAAATACGACCAACTGCGGCGCGGCAATGTGCAAAACGTCGTGGTAAAATTCAGCCGCAATGCGTGCAGCGGGTGCAACACGCGTGTGCCTGCCAGTCGCCACGCCTTCATCTTTCAAGGTGGATTCTACTCGTGTGAAACCTGCGGTAGAATCGTGGTGCATGAGCGGCTCTTCGAAGAACTTGCGGGCGTCACTAGCGAGTAGCCACTCACCGATTCTGCACACCACACTGGCTCAATGCCGCAAGCTCAAAACAGAAACGGTACAAGCCGCTTTGTCTGACGCATATACTGCGCGTAGTCTTCACCAAATTTACGCAGCAGCAGGCTTTCCTCAATTTTAATACGCGTGCCAAACCACACAGCACAGACCACTGCCAGCAACAAACTCGCCCACAGACTTTGAAAAAAGACCATATGTCCGAAAAAGAGCAAAAGGTAACTTGTGTAAATAGGATGACGCACCACACTGTAGATTCCACTCGTCACCAGTCGATGCTGCTCTTGAATCACCAGCCTGTCCCAGAAGCGTCCGAGCTCACGCGCCGCCAAGCGATTCACCACCAGCGCCACCAGCATCAGCACCAACCCTACGATGCTCCAGAGCAACTCAGGTGCCGCATTCTGTGAATAGTCGTAGACAGCAAGCCAATGCGCACCACCTAATCCCAGAAATTGAATCGGGTAGGCTACTTTGCCCCAAGCGCTTTTAACCTGCGCATCTTTCTCTCTTGCCGTGAAATTGCCATGCACACGCACACGGTTGATTGTGCTTAGGAAAAAGCCGAAGTAAAGCAGTGAAGCAATCCAGACCGATGGTGCCTCAAGCATACCGCAAAGCCCGGCAGGCACAATGGTCAGACTTGCAACCGCAAGCGCTAAGGCAAAAAGCAAAAGCACAAGACGAAAAATGTGCGACATAGAAATTCTCCCTTCAAGGTTTGAATGATTACAAGAAATATAAATCGCTGTGCTGCGCTGCGCAAAATTCTACTCTTATCGCTTATTTGCTCATGAATTGCTTAGCGTGCTCTGCTTCGTCAGCAGATATTGCCACTGCCGCACGTCATTGCAATTCTTTTCAGATTGTCAAAAACACATTAGCTCAGCAAACAGGCACATTGCAAAACGAAATAAGCCCGAATTGAATTACACACTATGAGGAGTTACTCTGCTGCAAAACATGGCAGTCCTGCAGCTTTCAAGTCTGACACTTATCAAGTATCAGCAAATTCGCAGAAACGAAAGAGCAACGAGATGACAAGACATCGGCTATCGGAGCAATTTCTCACTGTGCGAGAGCAAACTGAGCGTCTTTGTGCTCCGTTAGAAATTGAAGACTATGTCGTTCAACCTATCGTGGATGTCAGTCCACCCAAATGGCATCTTGCGCATACCACATGGTTTTTTGAAACCTTTGCACTGCAACGCTATCTGCCTTCTTACAAGCTGTTTCATCCTTTATACAATTTCTTGTTCAACTCTTACTACAATTCGGTCGGCGCACGCACCTTGCGCTCCGAGCGCGGTCATCTCTCACGCCCAACTGTAAAGGAAGTCTACGCCTATCGCCATGCTATTACCGAACAGCTCAACGCACTTATCTTCACGATTGATGAAGCCGTGTGGGATGAGTTCGCCTCGGTTATTACTCTCGGCATTCATCATGAGCAGCAGCATCAAGAGTTGCTGGTAACGGACATCAAGTTTATTCTCTACACCAATCCGCTGCGCCCTGCCTATCACTCCGTGCCTGTTGATCACGCTACTGAGAGCATCATCCCAGAGACTCAGTTTGTGCCCTTTCCTGCTGGTGTCTATTGCATCGGACATCAAGGTGAAGGCTTCTGTTTCGATAATGAACAACCTCCTCACCAAGTCTTTCTGGGCGACTTTCAGTTAATGAATCGGCTTGTTACAAACGGCGAATTTCTGGAGTTTGTTGAAAGTGGTGCCTATCAAGATTTTAGGCATTGGCTGTCAGATGGCTGGGATATTGTGCAGCGTGAGCAATGGCACGCACCGTTGTACTGGGAAAAAATAGATGGCGTGTGGTTTGAGTTTACGATGAGCGGGCTGGTGCCGCTGCGCAAACATGCGCCCGTTGCACATATCAGTTACTACGAAGCCGATGCGTTTGCTAGCTGGAGCGGCAAGCGCTTACCTACTGAATTTGAGTGGGAAGTTGCGGCACAACGTGCACCTCTTTTGCTCGATGACAGCAATTTTCTTGAGCGCAACTGGCTTGCTCCAATGCCAATTCAAACCCGCGCAGCAGATACGACATCGCTGCTTCACCAAATGTTTGGTGATGTGTGGGAATGGACCATGAGTGCATACTTGCCCTACCCAAACTATACACACGCTGCAGGCGCATTCGGTGAATACAATGGCAAATTTATGGTCAATCAAATGACCTTGCGCGGCGGCTCCTGCGCTACACCGACGAGCCACATTCGACGCACATACCGCAACTTTTTTCAACCCGACAAACGATGGCAGTTCTCAGGAGTTCGTTTAGCCGATAAACTTTAATCACTAAGCATGAATACTTCTGCTAACACGATTCGCAAAATCGCTGCCACGCAAACGCAGCACGAGCAACACGCCCAAAGTAAGCTGCTCTATGATGTCCTCAAAGGACTTTCCGCTTCACCTAAACGCCTGCCTAGCAAATACTTCTATGACGATAGAGGCAGCCGACTTTTTCAGAAAATCATGTCGCTGCCAGAGTATTACCTAACGCGTGCTGAAGCAGAAATTTTAGAGCAACATCGCGCACGCATTGTCTCGCTCGTGGCTAATGCACCTTTCACACTCGTAGAACTTGGCGCCGGTGATGGTAGCAAGACAAGCCTGCTTATTGAATACTTGCTGCAAGAACAAAAAAAATTCTTTTATGCTCCTATCGACATCTCAGAGCATGCTCTCGAGATACTTACACAAAGCCTTTCTACACGATTTCCAAAACTGCATATTCACGGCATTGCCGGCGAATATTTTCACGGTTTGAGACAGTTACACAAACTGACACGACAAAGAACGGTTGTACTCTTCTTGGGCTCTAACATTGGCAATTTTACCCAAGAGCAGGCACTGAGATTTCTCAAACACTTGCGTCGCTCGTTGCAAACCGGAGATGATTTGCTCATTGGCTTCGATCTCAAAAAAGATATTCCTACACTCATTCGCGCCTACAGTGACAGTGCTGGCGTTACACGCGAGTTTAACTTCAATTTGTTAAGAAGACTCAACCGCGAACTTGGTGCCACCTTCGATCTCAACACCTTTGAGCATTATGCAACCTATAATCCCACGCTTGGCGCTATGGAAAGTTATCTTATCAGCAAAATCGCGCAGACCGTCTGGATTGAAACTGCCAGGCAATCATTCACCTTCGATGCTTTTGAGCCTATTCATACTGAGTACTCGTTTAAATACTCTGAGCGTGATATTGACCATTTTGCCAAAGCCGCTGGCTTTGCACGCATTGAGAATTTCTACGACAGCAAACGTCAATTTGTCGATTCGCTCTGGCGCGCCGTCTAATCTTGTACTCTTTGATGCCAGTTGTTTCTTCTCCTATACAAAGTTGTGCCAAATGCTTTATTTTTCTCCTAACCAATCAATGGCATCTTAGTTCTCAGTTAAATGTCTGAATTGACGCATTTACCGAAGGCACAGGCACCAGACACAGCCGATTTGCTCGTTGTCAAAAATTTGAAGACCTACTTTCCTATTCGTCGTGGGATTTTCTCCAAAACCGTTGGCTATCTCAAAGCCGTCGATGGTGTCTCCTTCTCGATTCGGCGTGGCGAAACGCTTGGCTTAGTTGGTGAGTCAGGCTGCGGCAAAACGACGGTCGGACGCAGCTTGCTTCGGCTCATTGAGCGACCGATGGCGAAATTTACTTTGAGGGCAAAAACATTCGTGCCCTGAGTCGCAAAGAATTGCGCCACCTGCGCAAGGACATGCAAATCATCTTTCAAGATCCTTTCAGCTCACTCAACCCGCGCTTGACCGTAGGACAAATGCTGCGCGAGGTTTTAGAAGTGCATCAGCTTGCAGAAGGTCAAGCTGCTGAAAAACGCGCAGCACAACTCTTGGAGCAAGTCGGACTTAGCCCGCAGTATTTGAATCGATATCCGCATGAATTTTCTGGCGGTCAGCGTCAGCGCTTGGGTATTGCGCGTGCCTTAGCTGTAGAGCCGAAATTCATCATCTGCGATGAACCTGTCTCCGCACTCGATGTCTCGATTCAGTCGCAGATTATCAATCTCTTGCAAGATTTGCAGAAAGCACTCGGCTTGACTTATCTCTTCATTGCGCATGACCTTTCTGTTGTAGAACACATCTCTGACCGTGTGGCGGTGATGTATCTGGGCAAACTGGTTGAACTTGCCGACTGCGATACGCTCTATCAGATGCCCAAACATCCTTACACTGAAGCTCTGCTTTCAGCTGTGCCGATACCAAACCCTAAGCTCAAGCGCAAGCGCATTGTGCTTGTTGGCGATATTCCAAGTCCAGCCAACGTGCCGAGTGGTTGTCGCTTTCACCCAAGATGCCCAAAAGCTCAAGCGCTATGCCAACACACTGAGCCACAGTTGCAAGCATTGCCAAACCATCCCACACACTATGTCAGCTGCTTACTCTATGAAACAAGTTTGCCGGACATGCAAATCAGTGCCTCAGTATCTGCAAAGTAGCAGTGTGCATTGAGAATTTTTCAAACTTTAATCCAACTTTTTAGCAATATGGCAGAACAAACAGCAAAGCGTGGCTCTCGTCGCATTCTCCTCATTGTCTTAATCTTGCTTGGACTTCTCGGCGTGCTCACTTTTATTCGTGCCTTGCAACCTAAGACCGAGATTCCAAAAACAGCCGTGCTGATGATGTCCATCGGTGGGGCGTTGCCAGAGCGCATTTTTGTTGATGTACCTCCCTTTGGCTCACAAAAACCGATTTCTACATTTCAAAGTGCGCTGCGCACACTAAACCGTGCGAAAGATGACAATCGCATTCAGTTGATTGTACTGGAAATTTCTGCGCTTTCAGCACCGTTTTCAAAGCTCGCAGAATTGCGTGATGCTATCACCGCCGTGCGTCAGTCGGGCAAAGAAGTTTGGGCATATCTCAGCGGCGGCAGCGATAAAGACTATTACCTTGCGTCAGCTTGCAGCAAAATTTATCTCGAGCCATACAGCGTCTATTTCATTGATGGCTTGAGCTTTGAGAGTCTTTACTTCAAGACAGCGCTAGAAAAAATTGGTGTAGAAGTTGAAGCTATCCGGCGCGGCAAGTACAAAAGTGCCGTTGAACCTTTTATCAGCGATAGCCAAAGCGATGCTGACCGAGAGCAAGATGAAGCCTTGCTCAATGCTTTTGACAAAGCCTACATCGACGCAATTTGTAAGGGGCGCAATCTCTCCGAGAGCGACGTGCGTCGCCTCATCAACGATGTAGCATTTTTCTCCGAAAAGCAGTGCATTGAATTCAAACTCGCCGATAGCATTGTCTACATGAAAGATCTCAAAGAGCAACTCAAAGCAAAGTTTTCTGCAACGCGCGATGAAGACATCTTTGTCTCACAACGTGCCTTCGAAGCTGCAGCAGAAAAACAAAAGGGCGAGAAAATTGCAGTCGTCTATGTTCAAGGCACTATTGTCGATGGCAAAGGCTCACCGCAGCCTGATGGACAGGATAATGTGGGCGATAAAGTCATTGAAAAAGCGCTCGAGCGTGTTCGCAAAGATAACACGATCAAAGCCGTGATTTTGCGCGTGGATAGTCCGGGCGGGTCTGTTACTGCGTCAGATAAAATGGGACAAGCGATTCTGAAAGTTAAAGCTGAAAAGCCGGTTGTGGTTTCAATGTCTGGCGTCGCTGCTTCAGGTGGGTATTGGATTTCAGCCGATGCAAACAAAATTCTTGCGCACCCACTGACCATCACAGGCTCTATCGGCATTTTTGCAATAAAGCCGAACATTAAAAAGCTGCAGGAAGATATTGGACTCAAACGCCAAGTGCTTGTACGCGGCAAGTTTGCCGATGCACTCAATGCGTTTGAAAAGCTCTCTCCTGAAGCCTATCAAAAAGCCGATGCCTTAATCAATGAAGGGTATCAGCGTTTTTTTAGCGCGTGTTGCCGAAGGTCGAAAGATGACCGTCTCAGATGTTGATTCTATTGCACAAGGTCGAGTCTGGATTGGCGAGAGTGCCCAAAAAATTGGCTTGGTTGATGAACTTGGCGGCTTTAATCGCGCTGTTGAAGTTGCTAAAGACCTTGCGAAACTGGATGCAAGTGCAAGTGTCGTGTTGGTTGAATATCCGCAGCGCATTTCGTTTTTTGATGTGCTTTTTGGTGCAGATGACGCAGAAGAAGACAATGTGCAGGCACAGCTGTGGCATTACCTGCAAGCTAATGCAAAGGCGCAGTTATTTTCGGAAATTTTTGGACAGAGTGATATTGCTGATGAACTTCAGCGTCTCTT
This sequence comes from [Chlorobium] sp. 445, assembly GCA_002763895.1. Taxonomy (NCBI): domain Bacteria; kingdom Pseudomonadati; phylum Chlorobiota; class Chlorobiia; order Chlorobiales; family Chloroherpetonaceae; species [Chlorobium] sp. 445. Next base: position 112,384 of record NSLH01000003.1, on the reverse strand, counting down.
GCACAAGTTAAGCAATGCACTTAGTGCTGCGCTTAAGCCGCTTGCACAATTGCCGCGCGAGATCATTATTAAGTAACGCCAAGCAAAACTTAGACGCAGTTGGAAGATTATCGCAAATACTTGCAGCCTAGCGTCATCTCACGCTTGAGTACAATTGAGCTCAAAGCAAAGATGATTGTCGAAGGCTTTATTACAGGGCTACACAAAAGTCCGTATCACGGCTTTAGCGTCGAGTTTGCTGAGCATCGCCAATATACATTCGGCGATGAAACCCGGCACATTGATTGGCGCGTCTATGGCAGAACCGGACGCTATTACATCAAGCAGTATGAAGAAGAGACAAATTTGCGTTGCTACATTTTGCTCGATGTCTCCAGTTCAATGGCGTTTTCATCGTCCAAAGTGTCTTTGCCGAAAATTGAATACGCCAGCTATCTTGCTGCCGCACTCACTGTGTTTATGACCAGTCAGCGTGATGCGGTAAGCCTGACAACTTACAGCAATACCTTACACACTTTTTTACCACCTAGCTTGAAACCTTCGCACCAGAATTTGATTCTAAAAATTTTACATCAAACCAGCCAAGCTACACAGCAAGCACGCGGTAACACCACTCATACTGCAGCCGCACTGCAAAAATTTGCAGAGTATTTGGAAAAGCGTAGTTTCATTGTGGTGCTCAGCGATTTTTGGGACACACCCGAAAAACTTATCGCTGCACTCAAACACTTCCGACATCGGCATCATGAAGTCATTGCCTTTCACATTCTTGATCCTAGAGAGCGCGACTTTAGCTTCGATAGCGATGCAGAAATTATTGACCTTGAGACAGGCGAGCGCTTGATGACAAGCCCGCGCCAACTGCAAAGTGCTTACAAAGCTGCCTTTGAGGCACGCGAACGAGCCTTAAAACAAAATTTGATCGATAGCGCCATTGACTATGTGCCTATCAGCACCGATCAGCCTTTTGACCTTGCGCTTTTAGCTTACCTCAAAAAACGCAGTAGGCTCGGGTAAAAAGCACGCACGTATTGCTGCCGAACATGCTTGTGTTGTAGATTAGCAAAAATTCAAAAAAGAATTTCTAATTACACTATGCGATGGTCTCATCTTTCTGCTCTACTGTTTTTTATTCTTCTTGCCCTTTCTGCTGCACATGCACAGGATTCTGTCAGTATTTTCTTTCGTTATCAATCGCTTAGCACACCAGCGCCTTCGCGTGTGCATTTTCCTGGACAATTCAACAACTGGGGACCTAACACAAATGGGAATATCGCCGCTGGCGCGCCCTCACAAGCAGAGTTTAATTCAGTGACTGGACTGTGGGAAAAAGTCATTCGTCTGCCACTTGGTACATATCAATACAAAATCAATGAAAATGGTGTGGTAACTGGCTGGCGCACCGATCCGCTCAACCGACGTTTTAACGCTGCCGACAATGACAACTCGATTCTCACCGTTGAGCCGCTTACCTTATTTCAAGTTGCAGTGTTTCCACACGCCAGTGGTTCGCAGCCTTTTAATCAGAGCTTTGTCGTTCGCGTAGCTCGTCCAACGCTAAGTGCTGGAATTTTTCTTGCGCGCAATCTTAGTCTGACCTCCCTCTCTGCTAGCCTTGACAACCAACCAATCGCTAACGCCAACACATTCTACAATGCCGCCACAGGCATTTTTTCCTATCAGCCACAGAGCAATTTATCCGATGGCTTGCATACGTTTCGCATTTCTGCAACCGCTTCAAATGGCGCAACACAAACCGACTCGATTCAATTTGAAGTGCGCGCCCGCCCTATCCAAATTGAATCACCAAGTTTTGTAACGCGCAAAGATTCGTTTCATGTCGGTGGTGTTGTTACAGACAATCGCATCAGCACTGTTCAAATCAGCGTCAACAATGCATCAGCACAAGTGCAAGCGGTTGTCATGGGCTCTTTTGATAGAACAGTTGCACTGCAAAATGGACGCAATGTCATTCGCGTCAGCGCCAGCGTTGACAACGAGACTTTTGTTGATAGTGTGGTTGTAACGAAATTTGTGCCACAAGTGCCGGTTGCTGTTGCAACTGTAAGCGTCTCGGGCAATAGCATTACGCTTTCGGCAAGTGCCAGCACCGATCCGCAAGGTCAGGCGCTTACGTTCTTATGGCGCGACGTTGACGGCGTAGCGCTTGGTTTATCGGGCAGAACCGATGCGAGCGTTACGATTCCTAAGCCGACGCGTGCAGGCGATTATCCTTTCATTCTTATTGCACGCGATACAGATGGCAATGCTGATACCGTGCGGCAGTATTTTACTGTGCGCGCAAACGGTGAAGTGATCTTGCCGCGCTACGAAACCTCACCAGATTGGGTACGCCAAATGCGGCTCTATTTGCTCTTTCCTAAAGCCGCCTCAAATCAAAACTTGGGCATCTTGCGCGACCTTCTTGCACGTGGCAGCGCGCCCGGCGGCTTGGAATACATTCGCAACATGGGCTTCAATGTTATCTGGATTATGCCTGTCATGAAAACTGACAACGACCGCATTGACAATGGCATCGGGATTGGTTACAACATCGTCGATTTTTACTCAGTTGTCTCCACCTACGGCACACTACAAGATTTCAAAGACTTTGTCACAGAAGCTCACCGTTTAGGCTTGAAGGTTATTGTTGATGTTACGCCAAACCACACAGGACGCAATCATCCCTGGGCGGTCAGTGCACGCACCTTGGGCAGACGCTCACCCTACTTTACATGGTATCAACGCACGATTCCAACTTCAGGACCGGGGACGAACACCAACGGATTAGGCTGGGGCACTGACGCTGCAGGCTTCGTGTATTATGGCGGGTTTAGTCAAGCCTTGCTCAATTTCGAGTGGAGCGATCTCGATGCGCGCCACGCTATGCTTGATGTCTATAAGTATTGGCTCAAAGAGTTTGATCTCGATGGCTTTCGTTTTGATATCTATTGGGGACCGCATCGGCGAAATGGTAGAGCAAACTTTGATGAGTTTCTCCGCCGAGAACTCAAGCGCATTAAAGGCGACATTTACTTACTTGCTGAGTCAGATGGTACAGGAATTGGCAGCGAGACCATCTTTGCAGATCATGAATCGGGGGGCTTGCGTGGCGGCGCTGATGCCGGCTATGACTGGAAACTCTATGGCGGCGCAATTCGCCCCTTCAACTTCACACCGCAAGCCATTAACACACTACACAACGAACTCTTCAACAACGGGTTCTATCCCGGACCTAATTCTTACTACATGCGCTTTTTGGAAAACAAAGATGAAGATCGCATTGCGTTTTTATATCGCACACCCGACACGCTCACGGCATATCGGCGCACCATGGCTATGGCAAGCGTAATCTTTACAGCACCCGGACATCCCTTGCTCTACACTGGTCAAGAAGTCGGCGCAGGCTTTCCCACATCTGCTACCAACTTAGGTGAGCCCGATCTTAACGTGCGTCGTCGTGGTGTCGTCAACTGGAATCACTTTGGACGCACCTTGCTCATGCCGCACTACCAACGCTTAGCGCATATTCGCGCACAATTCCCTGCATTCTGGACCCAATCCTTGCAGCGACTCATTCCCACAAACAACAACAATTTTATCTACGCTTTCACACGTCCTTTTGAAAATCAAAACGGGCTCACGGTCGTCAATTTCTCTGACCAAGCGCAAACTGCAACGCTCAACCTGCGCACAGCTGGTGCCGTCCTTTTCACCGGCGGCATTCAAGACAATGCAACCTATTTTCTCAACAATCTCTACGACAATACGCGCCGAGAAGTGCGAGGCTCAGAGCTTAGTGCAGTTACAATTACTCTCGCTCCGTTTGGCTCAGCAATTTTTACGCTCTCCACAACGCCCGATGCCGTGGTTATTCAAAATCCACTCTCGGCAGAGCAAGACACCAAAACTGTACCGCAAGCCTTTGTGTTGGAGCAGAATTATCCCAATCCCTTCAATCCGACAACAACCATTCGCTATCAACTGCCACAAGCCACCACAGTAAGCTTGAAAGTCTTTGACGTCTTAGGTCGTGAAGTTGCCACACTAGTGAATGCTCGACAAGCTGCAGGTCAATACAGCGTGCTGTTTTCTGCTGGCAACAAAGCTCTCTCAAGCGGTGTATATTTCTATCGACTGCAAGCCGGAAATTTTGTGGAAACCAAAAAAATGGTGCTGATAAAGTGACGAGCGTCGCAACCTTTAACGAACAGGTTAGGTTTTTTTTAGAGTCTAAAGAAAAACTTTGAAGCGCATAATGAATGTCTGCTGAGATTTGTCCAATCCACAAGGTGCCGCTGGTGCTTTCCTATCGTGGTGTTAAGCACATTGCCGACCTGAACGCAAAGCTTGAAGGCTTACCGATGCTGTATTGTCCAGCTTGTGCTGCTGAAGGCAAGGATTCATCGCGCGAATTGGAAAGTGCACTCACGAATGCTTTTGTTGCAGGCTTACGCAAAATGCTGGATAAAGCGACGTTCAGTGCGCACTTTCATCGCCCTGAAATGACCTTTAACTTTAATCCGCACAAAGCCCGCTTGGAACAAAGCGGACTTGCAGAAAAACGCACGGTGGCGCAAAACGGTACGTCTCAAGCCCTTGATGAAGAAATCAAAAAACGCTTGGAAAATTTCATTCCGCAAAAGCCGCTTTACTCCCTCGATCGCCTCATCTTAGATGATGCCACACGCAGAGCCTTACAAGATGTGCTTACACTTATTAACCAGCAGCGCCTGATTTATGAGACATGGAATTTGCAATCGATTGATCGAACAGGGCGAAAAGTTGCCCTCAACTTCTATGGTTTGCCCGGCACAGGCAAGACGCTTGCCGCTGAAGCCATTGCAAATTCATTGGGTAAAGAGATTTTGATGGTTAGCTATGCGGAGCTAGAATCTAAGTATGTGGGTGAAACACCTAAGAACATCAAAGCTGCGTTTGCCCAAGCTGCGCGCACAGGCGCTGTACTTTTCTTCGATGAAGCCGATTCAATTTTGGGAAAGCGTCTGACGCAGGTCTCGCAATCAGCTGACCATAGTGTCAATTTGACACGAAGCACAACGCTCATCGAACTTGACCGTTTTAATGGTCTGGTGATTTTTGCTTCAAATTTGGTTGGCAATTACGATTCTGCTTTTTTGCGCCGCATGCTTGCTCACATTGAATTTCGTCTGCCCGAAAAAGCACAACTAAAAGAGATTTGGCGCATTCACATCCCGCCGCAATTGCCGCTCGAGCCCAATTTGGATTTTGAAACACTCGCTGAACTTTCGCTTGGTGCATCGGGCGGAGATGTCAAAAACGCCTTGCTGTTTGCTGTAGCTACGGTTGCTGCACGACCAAAAAGCGAACACATTGTGCGCTTCGACGATTTAGCCAGCGCTATGCGCATCATTTTGGACCAAAAGCGTAAAGTCTTAGATTCTCGTCATTCACCTACATATCCATGAACTCAACACATACAACTTCTCGCAAAGCACTTGCACAAAACGGCAAAGACACTCACGCCTTGCGCTGCGCTACAGTCTCGCGTAAAACGAAAGAGACCGATATTTCTCTCTCACTCAATCTCGATGGCGAAGGGCACTACAAGATTCAAACCGGAATTAATTTTCTCAATCACATGCTGGAGCTCTTCTCCAAGCACTCGCACATTGACCTTGAACTGACTTGCGCTGGTGATGTGCATGTCGATGACCACCATACGGTTGAAGATGTTGCCATCGTTTTAGGTCGTGCCCTTGCTCAAGCACTTGGCGATAAGGTCGGCATTGAACGCTATGGCTACGCTTACATTCCCATGGATGAGACGCTTGCGCGTGCTGTCGTGGATTTAAGCGGGCGCAGTTATCTTGTCTTTAATGCAAAATTTGCTCGCGCCAAAATCAGTGATATGGCAACAGAGATGGTTGAACACTTCTTTCTCTCCCTGGCGGAGCATTTGAAAGCCAACATCCACCTCGAGATTCTCTACGGCAAAAATACACATCACAAAATTGAAGCGCTCTTTAAAGCCTTTGCTGTTGCAATGCGTGCGGCTGTACGCATCTCTTCTCATCAAATCGCCTCGACCAAAGGCTTGCTGGCATGAGCACTATGGCAAAGCTGGTAATGTGAAAGGCTGTATAGATTTCAAGCGATTGAATAAATCTTCAAAGCGCAGGTCGCCACGATAGACATAGCCCTTGGGCAGGGGCGGCAATTGAGGAATGCACCACTCAAAACGCTGTGGAATAAAGGGCAACAGTTCAACCGAAGTGTTTGTGCTTGCTTCAAGCAGCACCGGTGTAATCCCGTGAGTTTCTGTGATAACAAGTCGCGCATAAGTGTCAGGTGTGTCATGAGCAAACCCGTAGTGAATCTCAAAAAATACTTGCGCTGCTTTGTCATACGGATTTACAAGACGCACAGCTTCGGTTGCTGCATCAACAGATTGTGACACAAGTTTTCTGCCAAGACTATCGACAATCAAAAGTCCGATATCTGTGTTTTTGTTGTAATCTTCTTTGCTCATTGAAATGCGCATGGTCAGAGAGCCATCTCGCTCATCGAGCAGAACAGGCATACGGTAGATTTTTCCTGCGTAAATCGTATCTACAACGGTTTTGACATAACTGCCAATTCTTGCGCTAACGCTGCCGCGTGAAATGCTGGTGTTGGAGTTTATGACACTGGCTTGCAACAGTGTTGGGGTTAGCGTTTGAATGTCGAATGTTACACGCTCAATTTCAACTTCCAAGGAAAAGCGTGATGCAGTTTTTGCATCAGCATCAGCTTGCAAGACGACTTCATAGACGCCTGCCTCAAGCTCTCGCACGACACTCACGCCAGACTGTGTCTCACCGTCGCCAATGCGTGGAATGGGCGTAACAACGGCACCTCTTGGCGAAATCACCGCGCCTGAGACATCGCACGCAAACCCTTTCTCGCTTAGCACTGTAACATTAAGTGCAGATGCCCCTTTTGGTACAGCAAAGAAATATCGACGAATTTCACCCGCTCTGAGCGTTTGTCGTGAAAAACTCATAAAGCCTTCATCGCCAAAGGTGTAGGGCACAACCAGCGTATTGTGCAGCTCGAACTCGACTTCGGGAAATTTGGAATTCGCTGCACGTCGTGTTGCTATGACTTTGCCATGATAGACGCCAGGATTTTTGAGTTTTGTGCGGTCGTAGATGACGCGAATGTTTGTTCCAGCGCTGCCGCGCATCACGACATTTTTTGTGGAAGTTTTAGCCATGGCGCAGTAGAGCGAAGTTCGAAGATGCGGAAAAAATTTTCTTGTTCAACTGTCCTTACCTTCGGCGGAAATTTCGGCAGAACTTGAAAGACTTCGGCTTCGGGAATTACTGTGCTGCGGTGATAGGCAGCAGGCGTAGCGTATTCTGTGCCATGAACCGCTGAAGCCACACGCACGGTGTAATCAATCATCTGTTCAGCAAAGCCACTCTTGCGATAGCTCTGCAAGGCTTCCAGCGCACGTGGCACATTAAGCAATCCAGCCCCATAGTCAAGTTCGCTGTACGCTAGTGCTGCGCTCAACGGACGCGCCGACGCACGCAAGGCTTGTTTGATGACGCGTTGGGAATAGTACCCTGCGCGTACACCCTCAGGGTCTTCTTTAAGCAAGGCACTCAGCAATAGTGCAATTGCGCCTGCTACATGCGGTGACGCCATGCTTGTGCCACTCATCAGCGGCATTTGCGAATGGTTCGGCACCGTAGAAAATGCTGAGCCGGGCGCCACTAAGTCTGGCTTTGCCGTCTCTGCGCCACGACTGCTAAAATTCCAAATGCTATGCTCTCGCTGGTCTAAATTGTACGCATCACGCGCAATATCACGGTTGAGTAACGCCCCAACTGAAATCACCCGTGAGGCAGCTGCAGGTAAGCCCGTCGATGAAATGCCCGGACCTTCATTGCCATTTGAGACAACAACATATAGATTTGGCGTAGCTTCCAGTAGCGAATCCAAATACTTTTCCATGTCCGCATTGCTCTCAAGTTCCGATGCCACACCAAAGCTCATATTGACCACCACAGGCTTAGGCTGCAACAGCGCAAGACGCGCCGCATAGTCGTAGGCTTTCTTCATACTGCCTGTTGTGCTCAGCTGACCGATTGCCCCGTCACTGATTTTCAAGCTCACCAATTCCGCACCCGGCGCAATGCCGTTGTAGCCCGGCTGCGTTGGCGTTGCATAAATGTTGTACCCCGCAGCAATGCCTGCCACATGTGAGCCGTGTGCCCCATCATCAAAGTGTAAGACAACACGCAACTCATCAAGAAAAATGTTCAATGCACAGGTCATAACAGGCAGTTTCGTTGTGTCTTTCTGGGCAAACGTGAAGGTATCGAAGCGTTCTTTGTAGCTCCGCAGTGGTTTTTCATCAGCAAGATTGCCATCTGCATTGGTATCCACGAAAGCAATTGCACCATCTTGAACACGATAGGCTAGCACCCCAAACACCGTCTCCGACTTACTATCGCCATCCACATCTGGCACTTCCCCATTTTGCAACCGCAGTTCCTTGAACGCCCCAATCAAATAAGCGCCATCACTTGGTTTTGGCAAGGCTTCAATGCCGCTGAGCCGCAAGCCACTCAAAGTATCCAGCACCTCAAGTGTACCTGCTTTTTCTACGACTTTTGCCTTGATGAGTCGTACATCACCTGCACCCGAAAAATCTTGCACATCAATGACTTTGGTTGTACCGAGAGATGTTTTCTTCAAACCTTCAATCCCCATATCGACCCTGTGTCGAGAATGACGATGATTACGCCTCGTCCATCAGCCTCTGGTCGCTTTTCCAAAAATGCATCAACACCGCATGTGGTCTTGGAAATAAAGCTGAGCTTATCGACTTTGCGCGGCGGCTGAACATCCTGTGCAAACTGTGGAGTAGAAAAAAGCAGCACAAGGGCAAGTATCGCAAAACAAATCGGAACGATTGGGGATTGCGTATCTCGACGTGGCATACGGCGCGATGATAAACAGTAAAATTGAGCAAATGTAAAAAAAAAGGCGTAGAGTGTTACGCCTATCACGGTTCTAGTAAGCTTTTACAAACTTGCTATGCATACTTGACCTGTGCTTACTTGACTTCTTTGTGCAGCGTGCGGCGCTTGAGGTAAGGATTGTATTTCATGAGTTCAAGCCGCTCGGTGTCGTTACGCTTGTTTTTCTCAGTTGTGTAGCGCGACGGCGTCTTGCCTTCCTTGCGAGCCTCTGTGCACTCTAGCGTAATGACGACACGGTTGCCTTTCTTTGCAGCCATAGTTATTGCTTAGTTTGGTGTTGGTTTGGTGTTGGTCTCAAAAATGAGCGTCAAATATAGTCTTTCTTAATTTTTCCACAAAAGTTAAATTTGAGCTCTAACGCAATACATCAGTCATCAGTATAAACTCAGTAGTATGAACCTCAATCGCACGGTTCTTTTTCTTGGCATTAGCGTTGTCACTATCACGGGCATTGCCGTATTTGCTATTCAAAGCGCAAATTTTTCGCGCCAAGAAATTCCAGTCATAGCTAAAGTGCCACCTTTTACTATGCGTGATCAGGATGGCTTGCCTTTTACGGAAAAAGACTTGCTTGGCAAAATCACCATTTTTGATTTTTTCTTTACACGCTGCCCCGGCGCCTGCCCAATCATGACCAAGCAAATGGCTGAACTCTACAACCTGTATGCGGCCTCCAACCGAATTCAGTTCGTCTCCGTTACAGTCGATCCCGGTCATGATACGCTCGAAGTGCTCAAAGCATACGCTGCCGCACATGGCGTAACCGACACGCGCTGGAAATTCTTGCATGGTCCAATTGATAGTGTCATTGCACTTTCAGAAAAAGGCTTTATGCTCCCTGCAGAAAACTTGCCGTCAGGACACAGTACAAAACTGATTCTGATTGATCAAGATGGACAAATTCGTGGATATTTTAGCTACAATGACAACGCCAGTATCTCGGTTTTGAAGACGCAAGTGCGCGAACTTGCAAAGCCTTTCATTGCCGAAGAAGCTGAAGCGCGTCAGAAAGCACACAAGATGACTGAATCGCAAAACTAACCAAACGAAGTAAAGCCAATGCCAACTTTGAATCTCAAGCAAGCAAGTGAAAAAACGCTCTCGCTGATTGTCTATACACTTTCACTTGTGGTTGTCAGTCTTGTAGCGTTCCTTATTTTTTTCCCACAAGCTCTGGCATTTGAAAGTGGCATCAATGTCGCATACTTGCCAAAATTTCATGCGTTTATCAACGGCACATGCGCCGTGTTTTTAGTTGCTGCCTACCTTGCCATTCGCAGTAGAAACATCGCACTGCACAAAACCTTGATGGTTAGCACCTTTGTGCTCTCGAGTATCTTTCTCATCTCATACGTGATTTATCACTCGCAAGCGCCTGCAACAAAGTTCGGAGGCGAAGGGCTAATTCGCTATGTCTATTTCTTTGTGCTCATCACGCACATTGTTTTAGCTGCAATTATCCTACCGCTTGCTCTCTTTACGATTGCACGCTCATGGCGTGGCGAATTTGACAAGCATAAGAAAATCGCACGCTGGACACTGCCGCTTTGGTTTTATGTCGCCGTAACTGGCGTGCTGGTCTATGTGATGATTTCGCCATATTACAACTTCTCGCAGTGAACAGCACCCACTACACCGCACTTCCTGATGCGTTCTATTCCACACTCAGAGCGGCACCCGATGCTGTGCTCTTGGAGACCACGCGATTCGACAGCGAAAACTTCCGTTCTTTTCTTTTCATTGAACCGCTGACCACACTTGCAGCTTACCAACTCCATGAAGTTGAGCCACTTCTTCTTCAACTCGAAGATTTCCTACATCAGGGCTATTTCATTGCTGGTTACTTAGCCTACGAAGCTGGCTTTGCTTTTGAAGCACAGTTTCAACATGTGCAAGTGCATTTGCCGTATCCGCTTGTCTGGTTTGAGGTCTATGCGTCGCCAATCATTTTCAATCACCACACAGGCACATGTGCAAGTCATGCGCATCGTCTAACTGCTGCACCGCTCGATGCGTGTTTTGCTGTTCGTGACTTTCACCTTGAGACATTAGAGCAAACTTATTTGCAAAATATCGCACGCATTCAGGCTTACATTTGCGCCGGCGATGTCTATCAAATCAATTTTACGACGAAGTTTCGTTTTCATTTTGAAGGCTCGCCGCTTGCGCTCTATCAATCGCTCAAACAAAAGCAGCGCGTTGCATACAGTGCCGTTGTTCAAATACGCTGTATCACAGCGCTATCGTTTTCGCCTGAACTTTTCTTTCGTCGATGCAGCACACGTCTTTTCTGCAAGCCCATGAAAGGTACAAGTCAGCGGGGCTTAACCAATGACGAAGACGACACACTTGCACTCGCTCTGCAAAGCGATGCCAAAAATCGTGCTGAAAACTTGATGATTGTGGACCTGATTCGTAACGACTTAGGTCGGCTTGCCAAACTCGGTAGCGTTCGTGCCCCACGTCTATTTGAAGTAGAGCGATACGAAACACTCTTGCAGATGACTTCAACACTAGAAGCGGAGTTGCACGAGAGCACAACCTACCTGGAGCTTTTCAAAGCCATTTTTCCATGTGGCTCAATTACAGGTGCTCCTAAAATTCGTGCCATGCAAATCATTCATGAATTGGAACAATCACCGCGTGGAAGCTATACAGGCGCAATTGGATTCATTTCACCAGAGCGCGAAGCGCTCTTCAATGTGGCGATTCGTACCGCAGTTTTGCATAAGCATCATGGTGAATTTGGTGTCGGTAGCGGTATTGTGTGGGATTCCGATGCGCGTCAAGAGTTTGAGGAATGCATGCTCAAAGCTAAGTTTTTTACAGTGCCAGCTCAAGACTTTGAGCTACTTGAGACCATACTTTGGGACGGGCGTTATGTATTTCTTGCTGAACATCTTGCCCGTTTAGCCGATTCATCACGCTATTTTGGATTTGCATTCAACCAAGCTGAAATTGAGCAGCACCTTACAGCGCTTGCACGTTCTTTCTTGCCCGAAAAAGCCTACCGCGTGCGCTTGCGTCTAAACCAGCATGGACAGTGCTTTTGCCAACACAACGAGTTAGCACAAGATACCGACACTTGCTACAAAGTTGCACTGGCGCACGAGCATACATCGTCTCAGGATAAATTTTATCGGCATAAGACCACGCAGCGCAGGCTTTATGACACGATGTATCGCAAAGCTCTGGAGCAAGGCTTTGTCGATGTACTTTTCTTCAACGAGCGTGGTGAGCTTACCGAGGGTGCAATTCACAATGTCATCATCAAAAAAGGTGAATGGTATCTGACACCCCCGCTTTCTTGTGGCGTCTTGAACGGAATTTATCGCCAGCACTTTTTGCAAACGCACTCTAATGCGAAGGAACATGTGCTTGTTTTGAGCGATTTACTTACAGCTGATGAAGTGTGGCTATGCAACTCTGTGCGCGGCTTGCGTCAAGTTGAGCTCTGTGAGGTTTATTTATAGGGCTGCACATACAAACCAAAATAGCTTCAAAGCAACATCCAGTGCTCAAAAAGTGGCTTTTCATCCCCGATGAGCATCCCGACTACACCGCGACTCTCCAAGAGATCTACAGGTTAGCGCAAAGTGCAGATTACCGATTAGGCGTTATGCCGAAGCCTAAAAAGCCAGCTAAGAAATCGCAACAGCGCCGCAGATTAGCATGCAGAAAATCGCAGCGTAAAGTTTAGGTTGCAACTCTCGGTAAAACTTCATAGCTTGTTTTGCGAAGAAGTAGTGCAGTGCTGAAAACGAACGAGTCGCAACACGTTGTGACGCCAATCGTGAAAAGGATCACCCTATATGATTATACTTATCATCAAGTCTAACAAAAAATCAGTTCCATCGGCTAAGGTCTCTGACAAAGCCAAGTCTCGGAAGGCAAAATCCACAAAGCAGTCGACAAAGTCTGCTGACACATCATCGAAGGCTGCCGCACACGGCAAGTCAGAATTAGAACATCGCTCCACTCCCAAGTCTCGTGTTTTGCCGGCAGATTTAGCTTTGCAGGAAGAAGCGATTGATTTCGATGCAGTTGAAGCACTTACTGATGAAGACTTAGACTTAATGCAAAGCGAAGCGGCACAGCGTAAAGCGCCTGAAAAGCTTACGCGCGCAGAAATTGAAAAGCAAATGGATTTCCAGAAAGAGGCGATGGTGCATATTGATTCGCTCTACAACTTTGCCCTGCGTATGACTGGCGACCCTGAAGATGCCAACGATCTGGTGCAAGAGACTTACATGAAAGCCTATCGCTTCTTTGAATCCTTCGAGAAAGGAACGAACTGCAAAGCATGGCTGTTTCGTATTCTTAAGAACAGTTACATTAACAAGTATCGCAAGGAATCCAAAGAGCCTGACAAAGTCGATTACGACGAGATAAAAGAGTTTTATCATACGGTTAAGCACAGTTCTCTGGATTCCAACGATATGCAAGAGAAGATGTTTGGTGAATTGCTTGATGATGAAGTTGCCCGAGCGCTGGAGAGTCTGCCCGAAGATTTCAAGGAGGTCGTGCAACTTTGCGATATCGAGGGTTTCACCTACGAAGAAATTGCCAATATGGTTGACTGTCCGATTGGCACAGTGCGTTCAAGACTGCATCGTGGCAGGAAAATTCTGCGCGATAAACTAATGGAATATGCAAAGCAACACGGCTATAAAATTAACCCCGAAGACTGGCTGGACGACTGAGACTTTACGGCGTAAGCAAGAGCAGTCTATGATGCATAAGCTTTTATACTCGCCTTTGACAGTGACAGAGCAAGGCGTTTTTGACCAACGCAAACCAAAGTAGTAAGATGGATTGCAAAGAGTCCCTGAGTCTGATGAGCGCCGCTGTTGATGGCGAACTTCATGAACCCAAGCTATCTGAATTCCTCGAGCACATTCGTGTCTGCGAAGCATGCCGAGCTGAGTTTGAAGCTGAAAAAGCTACAAAAGCGATTCTGAAAAGTCGCTTAAAGCGCGTGAAAGCTCCGAAAAGTCTTGTAGATGCCATCAAACGCCAGACGATAGGCAATCCCAGCATGAGCCAATTTTCTCAGTTCTCTTCTCTCTCGCCTGCTGCTCTGCCACAGCAAGAAGTACATCGAGCAGACTCATGGTATGAAATGCTCTCAAGTTGGCTCTTTGTTGATACAGGTGCAAGTCGTCGCGCAAACTCGTTCTTTGCTGCTGGGCTTGCTTTTACTGTCTTAGCCATGCTGATTTTTGCAGGCTTTGTGCGCACAAATAGTGAGACTGGTCTGTTTGATACTGCAAGAACAGTTGTGCATAGCGCTGCTCCAAACTTATGTGAAATTATTGCCTTCACGTTTGATCCGAAACAAGAACGAGCAGATATGCATACTTCTGAGGCGCAAGTCGTTGAAAACTACTTTGCTAAAATTGCCGGCATTCAAGCCGTTATACCTAAAGTGAAAGGCTTCTCGCTTGCTACGGCTCGCCTCACGGCGCTTGGCTCACTTAATGCTGGTGAAATTGTCTTCAAAAACAGTAAAGGCAAAAAGAATGCAGAGAATGCCGAAAGTGTGGTTGCTGTCTATGTCATCAACGAGAAAGATATGCAAGGGCGTCTGACCGTGCCGCATGAAGTTATGCAAGCCATTAGCGCCGATGGTCGTTGTTTTCGGACTATGCATACTAGTCAAGGTCATCAAGTTGTGGTCTGGAAGTGGGGTGAAATTATCTACGCTGCGACTACCCATGATGCTCAGCTTGACTTAGCACAACTTATCACCAATCCCAACTGGAACTGAGCACTGCAAGCCATTGAGCATTACGGTCAAATTTTTACGGCTTCACGCCAGCGCCATTGTCCCGCACTATGCTACTGCACAAGCAGCAGGTATGGACATTGCCGCCTGTCTTAGCGACCCGATTACACTCGAGCCGCAAGTCCCTGTGCTAATTCCAACAGGCTTTGCAATTGAACTTCCAGAAGGATATGAAGCACAACTGCGTCCGCGCAGCGGTCTTGCTCTGCGTCATGCAATTTCACTTGCAAATGCACCTGCTACGATTGATGCCGATTACAGAGGTGAAGTCAAGGTGATTCTTATCAATCATGGCAAAGAGCCATTTCAAGTGCATCATGGCGACCGTATTGCGCAGATGGTTATCGCTAAAGTTGAACGTGCCTCGTTGATTGAAGTCAATACGCTCTCGGACACTGCACGCAGCACTGGGGGATTTGGTCATACTGGTATCTCGACGCCTAACATATCATAAACTATGACTTCACGCTGGCAACACCTTGCGCTTCCTGCTCAAAAGCGTATTGCACTCGTCGCACACGATAACCGCAAGCAAGACCTGCTGGAATGGGTGCGTTTTTAATCGTGGCTCTCTTTTGCAGCATATCCTCTATGCTACAGGCACAACAGGACATTTGATTGAGCAACAGATTGGACTTGCGGTGCATAAGTTCAAAAGCGGTCCTCTGGGCGGCGACTTACAAATCGGGGCAAAAATCTCAGAACATGAAATTGATGTGCTCCTTTTCTTTTGGGATCCACTTGAGCCTCAACCACATGACCCTGATGTCAAAGCGCTGCTGCGCATTGCCGTTGTATGGAATATTCCTGTCGCATGCAATCGTGCAACCGCTGATTTTATTATCTCCTCCCCACTCATTGCACAGCACTACGATCGACTGGTTGAGACTTTTGCTAACTATCTCGATAGGCTTGAGAGGTAAGGGAAATTTTGACTGACTTTTGACAAAAACTTTCGGCACGTATTGGTAGAGCAAAACAAATGCGCTATCTTTAAGGTTTAGTGCATCTCAATTTACTTCGCAAGGCTTCAGTTTTTTCAATTTCAACTATACAAGCTTAAAAAAACGACTAACACCGCACAATTTATGCAAGCCTCGGCACCACAACTTCAGTATAACTGGATAAATGTAACCTTTATTATAGGTACTACGCTTGCTGCCATTGTTGGCACAGCGTATTGGATTTGGAGCGGCAGTTTCAACTGGGCAACAGTTGCTTTAGCTGTCTTTTACCTCTATGCGACTGGCATTTCTATCACTGCAGGCTATCATCGTTTGTTTTCGCACCGAAGTTATGAAGCTGCAGCACCTGTCAAGTGGTTCTTTGTCTTTTTCGGCTCTGCGGCTTTTGAAGGCACTATTATTGATTGGAGTTATGACCACCGCATTCATCACCGCTATGAAGATCGTGAAGAAGATCCTTACGCGATTCATAAAGGATTCTGGTTTGCGCATGTCGGTTGGTTGTTCACAAAAAATTGGCGTGCTGATGTTACGAAAGTCAAAGACCTCTGGGCTGACCCCTTGCTGCGTTTTCAACACAACCACTACATTCCAATTGCCACGTTTATGTGTTTTGTCTTGCCTATGCTACTTGGGGCAACATGGGGCGATGCTTTTGGGGGATTATTTATTGCAGGCGCACTACGTTTAGTGCTCAATCATCATTTCACTTGGTTTATCAATTCGCTCTGTCATTATGCTGGCACACGCCCATATTCGGACAAAATTACGGCACGCGATAACTGGGTAACCGCACTTTTCACTTACGGTGAAGGCTACCATAACTTTCACCATGCGTTTCCAGGTGATTACCGCAATGGGGTACGCTGGTTCGACTACGACCCGACCAAGTGGGTTATTAACGGACTTTCTCATGTTGGTCTTACTTGGAATCTGCATCGCATGAGTCCTGAACGTATTTTAGAGCGTCGCATTGCCCTGCAAGAGAAAAAATTGAAGGAGCAACTTTCGGCTAACTCACCTGCGGTTGCTTCATTTGCGCTACAGACCATCTCATCAGCAAAAGCACATTTTAGTGCTGCTGCCGAACGCGTTGCACATTTGCGCGAGCAGTATCAGAGCTTGAAAGCCCAAAAAAGTGAAGCACTCGCGCACCAACTCGAAGAAGCCAAACAAAAGTTTGAACAAGCTCAGCGTGAGTTCAAGCAAAGCGTAGCGATGTGGAAAGCTATGGCAAATGGGCTTGGCAAGTTAGCGTGAGAACACTTGCAACTAAACAGCTAGCATGAGGGCGAGTTGCAGACTCGCCCTTACTATTCCCAGCAAGTCTAGGATCTGATTAAAAGGAAAAAGTTACTGTGTTGCGCAGATCAATATCGAAAGGTCTGACCGTTGGCACCGGTTCATTGTCGTAGCGATAGTTTAAGGTTAGTGAAAGTGCAAGCGCATCTGTGATGCCCACGCTCAGTGAGCCATCGATCAAAATGCGGTGATCACTGAGTCGCATGATATCAACTTGAAAATATCCGATGATTTGTAGCGATGTACTCTTTGTGATACGCCACCACACTGCAAGATAGTTGGTCGAGCGTAAGAGTTTAGTCTCGAGGTTTTCGCTCGTGAATTTTTCATTTTCCCACATGGCTCCAATGCCCAGCGTGAGCCGTAGTGACATTACAGAATCGTTGGGGGAGAGATATAGCAGACTCAGACGCGCTCCTGCGCCCGCTAGTGTGCGTTCTTTGAGCAAAATAAATTCATTGAACTCTCGCTGTGCAAAAACTTCAGGATGAAAAAGTGTATCCACGTTGAGAATGAGGCGCAGATGTGCAAACCCGCGATTGAGAAACACCTGCTCATTTGCTGTACCGCGCTCAATGTTGCCCACGGCAAAGGCATAAAAAAAGTCTGCCTGATAATCAAGGCGCGCATCAGCTTGCCATCGAAAAAATTCTGAGTTGCCGGCATTCAAGCCAAAGCCAAAACCAAGCCGTGCTGCAAATCCAGCGCGCGTACTGCGCAGTAACGATTCGGTATTAACCTGCGCGCAAGCGATTGTAGCGATCAGCAACAGACTACACAGTGTAGAGAACGACCTCAGGCAGGGTGCGAAAACAGGCATTTGTTGCGTGGTTTTTTGAAACGCTGTAAAATTTGAAGTTGGCATTTGCAAATATGCCTAAAAATACTTTTCTTCTGTGTATTTAGTACTTACCTTATTTCTCTCAGAGTAGTACCTCTCTGGGAACTATATATATTCTATTCTTCATTCTATGCAACACATCAATGCGATAGAGGTGCATGCTTAGGTGTATGCATTTCACAGCATAAACCACAAACAACAAAACAAATCACAAAAGCAACATGAAAAAACGATACGCATTATGGCTAGGGCTATACCTAGGCCTGCTTGTTATGAGCAATTCTGCAATGGCGCAAGAATTGAGCATCTCTGGCAAAGTCGTCGATGCCAAGACCGCTGAGCCGCTTTTAGGTGCAGCCGTACGCGTCAAAGAAACGGGCGGCGGCACACTTACCGATGCATTAGGGCGGTTTCGACTGACGCTGAAAGTGTCCACAGCAACGCTTTCTGTCAAACTTGTAGGCTATAAGGAAAGGACTGTGGTCGTTACAGAAAGCACGGATAACTTGGTCATCGAGTTGCAAGAGGACATTTTACGTGCAGAAGAGTTAGTCGTTACAGGTGTTGCAACTGGGATTCGACGCGAAAACTCACCGACGGCTATTGGCACCCTCAAAGCCGAAGAGCTTCTGCCGGCACCTGCTCAGACTATTGAGCAAACGTTTGCCGCGAAAATCCCTGGTCTTTCAATTAGCCAGAACACTGGTGCACCGGGCGGCGGTATCAGCATCAACTTGCGCGGTGTCTCCACGCTGGTTGGCAACTCGCAACCGCTCATTTTTGTGGATGGTGTCATTATTAGCAATGACCAAATCCAAAGTGGGTTAGACGCACTAACGGCTGCGACGGGCGTAGGCAGTCCCAGACCACAAAGCCAACCGTCAAATCGCTTGGCTGATATTAACCCGAATGATATTGAAGAGATTCAGATTCTGAAGGGTCCAACGGCCGCTGCGGTCTATGGGGCAAAGGCAGCTGCTGGCGTAATTTTAATCACAACAAGGCAAGGACGACCCGCTGACAAAGCGACCATTGATTTTTCACAGCAGACTGGTTTTTCCCGTATCCTCAAAAAGCAAGGTACGCGTAACTGGTCAGCAGATACGACTGGATACTTCCGCTTTTTTGGACGTCCAGCACCTGCTAACCTGCCCTTTATCGACTACGAGGATGAACTCTACGGTCAGACAGGGTTCATTAGTGAAACGAACCTCAATGTACGCGGCGGCAGTGCAAATACCATTTTTCAATCAGTGGTACAGCGCGCACCGAGCAAGGCATTATTCGCAACACAGGTTATAGCCGCTACAGCGCACGGCTTAACCTTTCGCATCGCTTCTCCGATAACCTGCTCGTAGATGTCGGCTTAAACTATATCAACACGAACTCGGATCGTAGCGCCACCGGCAACTCGAACAACAATGTGAGTCTGCCATATCTTGCTGCGTTTATTCCAAGTTTTATAGATGTGCGTCCACAAGGCGGTAGCTACTCTGATCCGACCAACAACGGCGCCAACCCTTTTGAGATTATTGATAAAGTGACCAATAATGAGCGCATTGACCGAGTGGTCGGCTCCGTCAAATTAGACTGGACGCTCTTTCGCACAGAGACTCAGCGCTTGAGTTTTGTGGCGCAAGGTGGCGCAGATTACTTTACACAAGTCAATACTATTTTTTCACCGATTAACACGATTCACGAACAGCTTGCGCCTCTGCCCGGACGAAGTCTCAAAAACAATACCCCAACCTTCTACAACAATCTTTATACAAGTCTGATACACAATCTGCAGGCTGGCGGAATTTCTTTTACCACCTCAGCGGGCTTGCAGTTAGAAAACCGTGATATCAATAGTTTGCTGCTGGTAACAAGGGGCTTGCCCTCCATCTCAAACAATCTTAACCAAGTTGCTAACGTACAGCAACTGCAAATTGTTACGAAACAGTACGACCAAGGGCTCTATATTCAGGAAGATGTTGACATAGAAGGTCTGGTCTTCCTCACCCTCGGTTTGCGTGCGGACCGAAGCAGTGCTAATGGTGATGTCGATAAGTTTTACTTCTTCCCCAAAGGTGGGGCCTCGTTGCTGCTGTCTAAACTTCCCTTATGGGAAAGTCTGCGCACAACCGTTGAATCCGCAAAGATTCGTGTGGCGGCAGGTCAAGCGGGTACATTTGCACCGCCAATTGCTAAGTTCACGACTCTTGGTGCGGGTAACATTAGCGGACTAAGTGGCTTGACCCTTCCCTCTCGCCCGGGCAACCCCGACATTGAACCCGAGCGCGTAACCGAAATAGAACTTGGTTTCGACCTCGGTCTTGCTGGCGGCTTTGCTTCACTTGAATTTTCATACTACCTGCGCCAAATCTCTGGTCTTGTCGTTGAAGCCCAGATTGCGCCGTCCTCTGGGGGAACCACCCGCTTTGAAAATGGTGGCGACATGGTCACCAACGGCATTGAAGTGGCACTTAACCTCAGCCCTGTGCGCACGGCCGACTTCAGCTGGGATGCACGACTGAATTTCTTCCGAACCACAGCTGAAATCACTGAACTCAAAGTGCCAGACTTCACGACTGGTGGATTCGGCGTTGCATTAGGCGCCTACTACATTGGCAAGGGCTATTCGCCAACAACTATTGTCGGTCGTGAGAGTTTCGGACCGAATCCTAATGCCCCGAACCCGAATGCTGCACCGGGACGGTTTAATGGCTTAGTGCTGGGTAATGAACTACCTGATTTTCGCGTTGGGTTCTCGAACTCTCTGCGCTTCAAAGGCGTTGAACTTTACTTTCTGTTAGATTGGAAACAAGGCGGCAATGTCATTAATCTCACTCGCTTCCTAACCGATCTTGGCGGCACCTCACCTGACGCTGGCTTAGACGGTGAAATTCAACGCACCGCACTGCGCACTGGGAGAAATCCTGTCACAGGACAGCCAACCAATCAGCCTCTTGGGACACCATGGATTGAAGATGGTACTTTCTTGCGCTTGCGCGAGCTAGCACTTACCTATACCTTTGACCGTAACTTGATTAATAGCTTATTTGGTGGCGCGATTTCTTACTTGCGTATCGGACTGACGGGTAGAAACCTGCTGCTCTTCACACCTTACGCCGGTTACGATCCTGAGGTCAGCAACTTCGGCAATATCGCTATCGGACGTTCTGTTGATGTAACCCCATTTCCTTCAGCACGTAGTTTCTACTTCAACCTTTCATTTGGACTGTAAAGGAGGAGATAGAAATGAACTTTCTAACCAAGAACAAGTTTCAAACTATGAATACACTTGCAGCGGTATCAACCGCTTTATGCCGATTTGGCTTATTTTCACTCCTAATTTCATCACTGTTTGTCTTCTACGGTTGCCCCGATCGGAATTTTCCGAATCCTAACTCTGCTGATCCAGCCACAGCAGGCGTGCAAAGTCTGGTTACTGGCGTCGAGTCCTCCATGCGAAACGCTGTAGGATTTATCTCTATGGCACCTCGATCATCGGACGAGAAGCCTACTACTTCGGCGGCGACGACCCACGCTACATGGCTGAATACAAAGGCGGCGCTTTGGATCCAGGTGGTCCGTTCAACAACAACAACTACATTCAGCGATACAATGTAATTGCAACCGCCAATGCCTTGCTGGATGTGGCAGCGAACCTACCCGCAGAAGAAAAACGTGGTGTAGAAGGCTTTGCAAAGACAATAATCGCTTATCAACTGCTGATCGTGCTCAATCAACTCAACGAGAACGGTATTAAAATCCGCTTCTCACCCGATCCGTCTGCTCATCCTTTTGTTTCCAAGGCGGAGGGCTTTCGCGAAATCAACCGCTTGTTAGATGAAGCTCATGCTGCCTTGACTGCAGCTGGTACACGCTTTAACTTCCGTCTTTCGAACGGTTTTGCCAATTTTAATACACCTACAACTTTTGCGCGTTTCAATCGTGCCTTGCGTGCCCGCGTAGCCGCCTACCAAGGCGATTACAACACCTGCCTTAGCGCACTTAGCCAGTCTTTCCTGCGCGAAGGCGATACTCCAGATGATATGAACCTTGGTGTTTATCATGTCTTTAGCACGGCTCCCGGCGATGCGCTCAACCCACTTTTTGAGCCACCTGCACAAGCCGTGCGCTGGTGGGCACATCCCAGTGTTTATCAGCAGAATCAAGACACGGCTACCGATCGCCGGATTCAAACCAAGTTGTTCCGTCGCTCACTGACTTCTGCCTATGGTGTTTCTTCCACATTTGTTGTTTCGGTATTTCCAAGCAACGTGGCACCTATTCCAATTATCCGAAATGAAGAGCTTTTGCTGCTGCGTGCTGAAGCCAATATCCTTGGCAGTACGCAAAATCTGGCAGCTGCAACAGCAGACATTAACCGTGTGCGCCGTGCCGCTGGCGTACCAGAAATTCCAGTCTTAGCCAATAGAGACGATGCACTCGACCGCCTCATTTACGAGCGCCGCTACTCACTCTTTTGCGAAGGGCATCGCTGGATTGATATGCGCCGCTTCCCTACACGACCGGGCTCACCGAATCCTAATAACTTGCCCGGTCGGCTCAACGAATTACCAATTGACCGCACCGGCGATAGAATTGTCGTGAATTTTGAGCGCCCAATCGCTGACGTACCGCGCCAGTAAAGCGTCGCGCAGACCGTTCTTAGTGTTTGGCTTGAAGTTACTTGACTTAAAGCGGAGAGGCAGACTAGCCTCTCCGCTTTTTTATGTCTGATCTAATAACAGGACTTAGGAAAAACGACTCAAACGCAGGAAGTTAATTGGTTGTGAGGTCCGTCCTTCTAAGGCAAGCTCTGCCATTATTTCACCGATGAGTGAAGCAAACTTATAGCCATGTCCTGAAAACCCACCAGCGAAAAATAAGCCTTTGTAGTTTGGATGTTCATCAATGATGAAGTTTCCATCGGGCGACATGTCGTACATGCAGGTTGCCGCTGCACTGCGCTCTGGGGTGCTGCAGGAAAAAGCAGTTTGGATAAAAGTCAGAAAAGGCGATTCATCGCTGCTGTCAACTGGGCGCTTAGTATCTTTGGGTGTTGCCACTGATTCATTGCGTATATGCTCACCAATTTTGACTCCTCGTGCACTGGCGGCTGCCAAACCGTAGAAGGCTCCTAATGCTGTTGCCATGTAAAAGTTTGGCATCTTCTCGTTTGAAAAATCATGTTCAGAAAGTTTGCGCGCCGTCGCTAACGCGCTAGAGCGATACCAAAACAGACATTTGCGCCAAATGTCAAGTTTGATGTTCAGTTCTGCCAGCAACGGTTTGAGCCATGCTCCCGTTGTTAGAATCAGCTGCTTGGCATAAATTTTTTGACGCTGTGTTTGAATCTCAAAGCCCTCACGATGCGCTTTCCATGCTTGCAGCGGTTCATTGAAAAAAAGTGTGGCTCCACTTTTGCGAGCTGCATCAATGTAGGTTTGAATGGCTTTCTCTACCATCAAACTTCCTCCAATAGGATCATAAATAATTGTATCGCCATCACGGAAAGCAAATTGTGGAAAACGCTTCTGTGCTTCAGCGACGGACAGAATCTCGTGCGGCAAGCTCGAATACTTTTCGTAGCACTGCAGTGTGCCTTTGATATTCGGGTCTTCTATCGGACCAGCCATCACTAAGCCGTTTTGCACAAAGAGTGTTTGCCCCGACTCTGCTTCAAAGGCGCGCCAGAGTTCATAAGCACGATTCAGCAAGGGAATATAGTCTGGATGCTCAAAGTAGGCTTTACGAATGATGCGCGTCTCACCATGCGAGCCGCCTTCTTGATGAGCAATACCGAATTGCTCAATACCGCATACCTTTACCTTACGCTTCGCCAGCTGATAGGCGACTGCACTTCCCATTCCCCCCAAGCCAATTACAGCCACATCATAGCGTGGCTTTTTGCCAACTGTCGTGCTTGTAGGCAGAAGAAGAGTAGAGCCCAGTACTCCCAAAAGAAACTCTCGTCGCTTCATTGTAAAAGGAATTGAGGTTTATATGTCTTATTGAAAACCTTACGCGGAACGCCTTGCTCTACGATAGCCGAGCGCTTTTTAGTTGATTGGTTGTATCAACATTTAGGTAACTGTTCAGCGAATTTTACGCACATAGTAACAGACGCTGGAGGCGACTTCAGGTGTAACTCCGTGAATAGCCGCCAGCGAGCCCCAAAACAGCGCTTTCAGCAGCGTAAGCATACCTCCCGCCTTGCCTTTCACGGCTGCACAAAGTTGCTCACTTAGCAAAGCATTGTAGTAACTATCCAGCACTAGCCCGTGCATATCTACAATAGCAAGACCGTGTTTTTTGAGAAGTGCTGCAAAACTTTTCGGTGTGAAGTGATACAGATGACGCGGTGCATCAAGTCCAACCCAATACTTACCATAGTGTGCAGCGTCCAGACTATCCAAGTTTGGCATTGCTGTCATAAAAGTACCATTTGGCTTGAGCAGCGTATAAATTTTATCGAGCGTCTCATTCAATCGATGAATATGCTCGAGCGTATGCCACATCACGATTAAATCTTGTTGTTCTGAGACATCCACTGTCAGCAACTCGCCTTGAGACACGTTGAGTTCGTTTTCTTGACGCGCATAGCGTGCAGCTTTTTCTGACACCTCAATGCCCATCAGATTCAGTGAGGCAGGGCTTTGCCTACGCAGTTCTAAGAGAAAATCGCCTGTTGCGCAACCAATTTCGAGCACGTTGTAAGTTTGGTTCGCCTCAAATTGCATCCGTTTCAACACCGCACGTGCTTTGTAGCGCAGTGAAATAAACCGTCGGATAAACTTATAGACTTTGTCTTGCAGCGATGCTGCGTGTTTGAGTGAGATGAAAGGGTCGTAATCCAGCGCTTCATAGAATTTTGCAATCTCGCTTTGTGGTGGGCGCGGGTTGAGCATTGCAAGCCCTGACGCGCGCGATACCACTATATGCCATTCATCGCCTTTTGCCACCTCAAAGCGATTCGGCACTTCATAACGCACATCAAAGTCAGTGGCTTCTGAAATCGGACAAGCAATGTATTCCATGTGAAGGCAATCAGGATTGTGCTTCAGTCAGTTCTAAGAAGGCTTCTTCGAGTGTTTGTTGGCGCGATGCAAGATGTGAAAGTGAGATACCTTTCTCGAATAGGAAACGATTGAGGGCTGCAAGATCATTGTCTGCAAGTTCTACCAATAGCCCATCGGGTTCTGTAGTTGCAGAAACGAATTTATCATACTGGCTGACCACAGATTTGAGCGCTGTCATATCCTCCGAACGAATGAGCGCAAAGAGGTTATTGCTGACAATCTCACGCAAACTGCCTTGCTTCAAAATTTTGCCTTTTTTGATGATTGCAATGTGCGTGCAGGTTTGCTCGACTTCGCTCAGCAGATGGCTTGAGAGAAACACCGTTTTGCCGGCGGCAGCAAGCGATTTAATGATGCGACGCACATCACGGATGCCTTCCGGGTCTAAACCGTTGGTGGGTTCATCTAAGATGATGAGCTCGGGGTTGGATAGTGCTGCGGCAGCAATCGCCAGTCGCTGCTTCATGCCAAGTGAGTAGGTTGAAAATTTATCTTTCTGCCGACTTGAAAGCTCGACCAATTCTAACGCCGCTTGAATTTGCGCCTCTGTTGCGCCTTTGATTTTAGCCACAATGCGAAGGTTATCATAACCGCTAAGGTAGGGATAAAAATTCGGGGTTTCGAGTGTTGCTCCAATGCGACGTCGTGCCGCATTAAGATCGCGTGTCTCAAAGAGCCAAATCTCGCCGCCTGAAGCATTGATGATGCCAAGGAGCATGCCAATCGTCGTCGTCTTACCGCTGCCATTAGGACCTAAGAATCCGAAGACTTGTCCTTGCTGCACATGGAAAGTCGCTTCGTCGACCGCACGCACTTTACCATATATCTTGGTCAGTGCGCGTGCCTCAATGATTCGCATAGAATTGATTTCGTCTCTAATCGGGAGATAACGCTTGGTATGCGCTTTTCCCACTTGGCTTTACTTACTTGAAAAACTCGGATACAAAGCTAAAGAAATCTTTCAGAAAAAGCCAGACCTGCGCTCAGACGTTCTAACACACATGCTCTCTCTGCAATCGGCTACGAGATGTTGTAAATTTAGCAACTTGCACATGCAGATTGTTCTTCATCAAATTTTCTTATTTATGTCCTGCAACTTGCAAGTCGCTTGGGGGTTGTTACTTCTTGGCTCTCTCTAAAATAAGGCATATGCGTTTTTCTCTTCGGCAGACTGTTGTGATAGGCTTCGATATCATCGCGTTTTTCGTAGGTGCTATGGGCATTGTTGAACTTACGCACAAAGCTGACCTACCCTTTTCACTAAAACTCTCGCAATATGCTCCAGTAATCTCGCAGGTATCTCCTGATGGGCTGCGCTATGGAATCAAGGAAGGTGACAAACTACAAGTGCTAAGTGCGCTACCTGTCAGATGGCTTAGTGAAGTAGAGTTAGTCTTGGAGCAAAAACGTCCGAATGAATGGGTAACACTGCGTCTTGCACGTGACACACTGCAGCGCATCATCAATCCGTTTCACAGTGAGCATATCACCAGCCAGATTGTTCCAGTCGAGCTGCAAAAAGTTCTGCAAGTCAAACTCATGCCTCGCTTTTCAGTGTGGGACTTGCTGGTCGTGGCGCTCTGCGCTGGATTATTTTTTGTCGTAGGAATTATTGTCTATCTAAAAAAGCCCAATGACGAAGCTGCACAACTCTTTCACAGTGCAAGTGTCCTGACCGCCTTGATGATTACAGCTTCACATTTTTACCTTGCTTTGCCCACACCTTTGCGGCAACTCTCTAGCCTGCTTAGCGCATCTGCTTTATTGATTATGCCTGTGATGTTTTTGCATTTTACTTATCGTTTTCCTGCGAAAAGATATTTTGGTCAGACCGCTCAACACGATAAAGCCCGCTGGATTGCACTGTATGCGCTTGCAGGCGCCTTGCTGCTGCTGTGGTGCATCATGCTTGCTTGGGTAGATTGGGGTGAAATTCTCTCCTTACAACTTCTTGGGTGGCTTGCATGGCTCACCACAGCCTCGCACTGGTTCTTTGCTATCTGTATCATTTGGGGCGTTGCCAATTTCTTGCATCATTACATCATGGCAGATGAAGAATCTGACCGACGCAAACTGCGCTGGATACTGCTGGGACTTCTTGCAGGACCTTTGACGTTTGCCCTGCTCTGGCTTTTGCCAAAGCAACTCTTAGGGGAAGCGCTCTTAGCACGAGAAGTGATGATGCTGGCTTTGACGCTCACGCCGCTGACTTTTGCAATTTCCATCGTGCGTTACCGCTTGATGGATATCGATTTCATTTTCAACCGTGGCACAGTCTATGCCTTAATGTTGGGCATGGTAACCCTCGCATACATTTTGCTCATCAATTTGATTGCGTGGGTGGTAGGCGATATAGCGGATTGGGGAAAGTCGTTTTGGGTTGCATCGCTGATTGCTGTGCTTGCTTTGTTAATTGAGCCTGTGCGTCAGCGTATTCAAGCTTTTGTCGATAAGCAATTCTTCCGTGTGCAGTATAACTACCGTGAGGTTGCACGACGCACGCTTAACGACATGAACCATGCCGTTAGCCCTCAGCATCTTGCCCATCAGCTACTGATGCAGATTGACAATTTCTTGAAACCCCGTTTTTTGCTCCTTCTGTTAAAAAATGATGAAGCACACTTGGATGTGCTCGCACAACAGCCAGAGACAGAAGCGATAGACTTACAGCCTTTTGCATCGCTTCATGCAGAAGACAGCATACCGCTTGCCCATCCAGAAAAAGTAGAGCCAGGCTCAGCCATCATACCGCTGGACAATGCTAAATTGATTGAGTCGGGTGTAACCTTGATTTTTCCGTTGCGCTCAGAGCAACAGAAGATAATTGGCTGGTTTGCACTCGGTGAAAAAAAATCTCAAAACCCTTACAGTAATGAAGACCTCGATTTACTCGATGCACTTACCGCACAAGCCAGTGCACTTATTGAGAAAATGAAACTTCAAAAAGCCTTAATTCTTCAAAGCGCTATCGCAGGACGCCTCAAAGAGCTTGCAGACATGAGAGTTCGCTTCGTGTCCGGTGTCTCACACGATTTGCGCACACCGCTCACCTCCATCAAACTCTTTGCTGAGCTCTTGCAAAGTGAAGTTTCTGCAGAAAATCCTGCTGCACAAGACTATTTGAACATCATTCAAGAAGAAATTGCCCGACTAGAACGAATGATTGCAAATATTCTCACCTTTGCTAGACACGAAAACCGCACACTGGAATACAATTTTTCAGAACTTGACTTAGCTGTGCTTACGCACAAAATCTTAGTAAACACAGCGGCATACTTCAGAAGTCAGAACTGTATCGTAGAAAAACATATCACTGACGATCCGCTGAATATCTATGGCGATCATGATGCACTTACTCAAGCCATAGACAACTTACTTTCTAATGCCATCAAATACTCTCCCAACGAAAAGAAGCTAAAGGTAGAAGTCTTTCGGCAAGATAGCTATGCAGGCATGCGCATCACGGATTCAGGCATAGGTATTGCTGCAGATGAATTGACGCAAATTTTTGAGCCATTTTATCGTTCATCGAATCCTGCCGCAAAGCAAGTTGGCGGGACAGGCTTAGGGCTCTCACTGGTGCGGCAAACCGTTGAAGCGCATGGCGGGAAAATCCATGTGCAGAGCGAACTTGGAAAAGGTAGCACTTTTACGCTGCTGCTGCCGCTTGCTGCCGAAGCTAACCGATTGCACACCTGACTTCACTTTGTTGATTGTTGCTTTTCCTTTCCTTGCTCCCTTCACAAAGGCTGCATTTTGTGTTATTTTTGCGCCCAAAAACACTACAACTATTTCGTTCATTTCTGATGATAGACCTTAAACTCATCCGTGAATCCCCCGACACTGTCAAAGCCATGCTTGCTGCAAGGCAGATGCCCAGCGAAGTTTCGAAAGTCGATGAACTGCTTGCACTTGATCAGCGCCGCCGTGCTATGGTTGCTGAAGCCGACTCGCTCAAAGCCTTGCGTAATAAAGTCTCTGACGAAATTGCTGCTATCAAGAAAAATAAAGGCAACGCGGAAGATAAAATCGCTGAGATGAAAGGTGTGTCGGATAAAATTGCAGCCTTAGATAGCGAGATTCGTGCCAACGAAGCGGCGCAAGAAGCCATTTTGCTTGCACTCCCAAATATGTTGCATGAGAGTGTACCGATTGGCAAAGATGCAAGTGAAAACAAGGTCTATAAAGAAGTCTTAGAGCATCAACGCCAGTTTGATTTCCCTGTTAAAGACCACCTGCAACTTGGTAAGGCGCTGGGCATTTTAGATTTTGAGCGTGGTGCAAAAATTACAGGCGCAGGATTTCCGGTCTATGTCGGCAAGGGCGCTACACTGGAGCGTGCGCTTATCAATTTCATGCTCGACACGCATATCTCAAAGCATGGCTACACGGAAGTTTTTCCACCGTTCTTTGTCAATCAAGCCTCGCTGCGTGGCACAGGACAATTCCCGAAGTTTGTCGGACAAGTCTATCGTGTTGGCTACGATGAACAAGAGCGATATGAGGAGAGTGGACTACAACTCTTTGCGATTCCAACTGCGGAAGTGCCCGTTACCAACCTGCACCGCGAAGAGACGCTCCGAGCTAAAGACTTGCCTATCAAATACGCAGCGTATTCAGCTTGTTTTCGCAGTGAGGCTGGCAGCTATGGTAAAGATGTCAAGGGCTTTTTGCGTGTGCACCAGTTCAATAAAGTTGAATTGGTAAAATTCACGTTGCCCGAATCATCTTATGATGAACTTGAATCACTGCGTGCCGATGCTGAAGCCATCTTAGAGGCTTTGAAGTTACCGTATCGCGTTTTGCTGCTTTGCTCAGGCGATATCGGCGCAAATGCTGCAAAGTGTTACGACCTTGAAGTGTGGTCGCCAGCTGAACAGCGGTTTTTGGAAGCCTCAAGTTGCTCTAACTTTGAAGCCTATCAGGCTCGCCGCGCAATGATTCGCTTCAAGCGCGATGAAAAGTCCAAACCCGAATTTGTACATACGCTCAATGGCTCGGGCGTAGCTACTTCGCGCCTGATGGTCTCGCTGTTGGAAAATTATCAAACCAAAGATGGCAAAGTTATTGTGCCCGAAGTGCTTCGTCCCTACACACATTTTGATGTAATAGAATGAGCATCGTAGCGTCAAAAGTATTGTGTTAGGTTTTATTTGCAGCACTAATCCCGAATTTGCATTTGCAAAGATTTGCTTGCCCTGCTTGCGGTTGTGCCATATAAATTGCGCAAAAAGTGTTAAATTACGCAGTCTTTGTAACATTAGTAGTAAGTAGTATGGAAAACGACTCCCGCTACGCTGTCGCACAACATTCCTTGAGACAAATCTGGCCCTTTGGGCGACAAGCCACTTTATTTCTGCTCTCAATTGCCATCGGCTTTCTTGTGGTTTGGCTTGCGCCTGCTGATCAACTCGGCAAGCCTGCACTCTACACGCTCTTTATGCTCGCTGTTGCCGTCTCGCTTTGGATTACTGAAGCCATACCACCCTTTGCAGTTGGCATTTTGATTATGGCTTACCTTGTCTTTGCTATGGGAAGCCTTAAGGCAGAGGGTGTGCCAGTTGATGTGATGCAGTATGTCAATACATGGTCGAGCCCTGTGATTTGGCTTATGCTCAGTGGCTTTTTCATTTCCGAAGGCATGCGACGCACATGTTTGGATAGAGTCATTTTTAGTTTTGCGCTCAAATCTTTTGGCAATGCTGCGCCTCGCCTGCTTATGGGCATGATGCTGATGACTGCAGTTCTCTCAGCCATCATGTCGAACACGGCAACCACAGCGATGATGATTGCCGCCATTCTTCCGTTTCTCAATCGTGCCCAAAAAGAGAATATGCTCTCGAAAGATTTGCTGCTGGGCATTCCTGCTGCAGCATCGTTGGGCGGAATGATTACAATCATTGGCTCACCGCCGAATGCAATTACTGTTGGGGCACTGGCAACCAATCACATCAATGTAAGTTTTGCTGAGTGGATGCTCTATGGCTTGCCTATCGCACTCATTTTTTTGGCAGCCTCGTGGTTTTTGCTCTCGCGCTCGCTTGTCAGCCAGACAATTGAAATTAGCCTACCGACACCTTCTAGTCAGGAACATGCAAAACTCATGCGCCTGCCTCGCTGGACGGTTGGCATCACACTTGTCGTAACGCTTTTACTGTGGATGACCTCTACCCTGCACAAAATTCATGTCGCAGCCGTCGGCGCTATTCCAATTGTCGTGCTGACCATGAGCGGGATTATTCGTGCTAAAGATTTACGCGCCTTGGCTTGGGATAGTTTGATGCTGGTAGCAGGCGGTCTGTCACTTGGACTTGCTATAGAAAAGTCAGGTCTGGCACAGTATGCCGCCAGTTTCTTACGCTTGCAAGACGTAAATCCTTACCTGGTTATTCTTTTGCTGGGTTATGTTACAACACTTGTTTCAAATGTCATGAGCAATACTGCTGCAGCAAGCGTCTTAATTCCTGTTGGTGCACTGCTCTCACCTGAACATGCCCTTCAAACTGGTATGGTTATCGGGCTGTGCGCTTCAACTGCCCTGCTCTTGCCTGTCTCTACACCACCTAATGCAATTGCTTTCAGCACTGGTCTCTTGGAACAACACGACTTTCGCCGTCTGGGCGGGTTTCTTGCTCTTTTTGGTCCACCTGTTATCACGCTTTGGGTTGCGCTGGTTACAACTATGTTCTGACCTCAGTCTGTTTTAGCGCACGAAACACCGTCTGCAAAAGTGCTTCAGCACGAAATGGTTTATTGATTGAGCCTTGAATGCCAACGGTACTTAACTTTGCAACCTTTTCGCCATCCATTAGCCCTGTCATGATTACCACAGGCACACTCGGCTTGATGGCGCGAATGGCATGCACACAGGCAATACCGTCCATAATCGGCATCATAATGTCAGTCAAAACCAGATTAATTTCATCTTGATGCTTTGCGAAGACTGCTACCGCTTCTGCCCCATTATTGGCTGTGCGCACAGTGTAGCCCATGCTAAGCAGAACCGCGTTAGCTACTTCACGCACTCCCACATCATCTTCAACAAGCAGAATGACTTCGCCACAGCCCACCATAGCTTCAATTGGTTCTTCTGTTACCTGCGTCTGCTGGGCTTTTGTTGCAGGAAAATAAAGCATAAACGACGTGCCATGTCCTACTTTGGTCTGCACATCAAGAAATCCACCGTGACTGTTCACTACAGAATAGACGATGGATAACCCAAGCCCCGTGCCTTTGCCGACTTCCTTTGTCGTAAAGAAAGGTTCGAAAATTTTGTCGAGCACGTCGGGCGAAATACCTGTGCCTGTATCCGTTACCGTCAGCTGCACATACTCACCTTCTTTTGCATCAACATAGAGTGCCGCTTGCTTTGCACTAAGAACGACGTTCTTGACTTCAAGCGTAAGTTTGCCGCCATTCGGCATGGCGTCGCGAGCGTTTACGCAGAGGTTCAAGATGGCTTGATACAGCTTCGTTGAGTCACCTAAAATCATCCAGATCGTAGAAGGAGCCTCAAGCTGTACTGCAATTTCTTTCGGGAATGTTTGCGAGACAAAACGGTAGACATCTTTTGCCAGTTGGCTCAGATTCAAAACTGTCTTTTCACCACTTTCGCCGCGCGCAAAACTTAGAATTTGTCTCATCAACTCTTTGCCACGCTCTGCACTTTGCTCAAGCATATCTATCCAGCGCCTTGCTTGTTCGTCAGGATTGTACTGACGCAGCAAAAGTAAGCCTGCAAGAATTGGCGCCAGCACGTTGTTCATATCGTGTGCAATGCCGCTGGCGAGCAGTCCGATGCTATCCATGCGCTGATTACGCAGCATCTGACTCTCTAAGTTTTTCTTCTCAGTAATATCCGTATTGACGATGAGCACTTTGTCAGGCTCTCCATTTTCATTAGGCACAAGCACACATTGACTTTCTACAATGATGACATTGCCATCTTTCGTGCGCTGACGCAGTTCCCCTGACCACTCCCCTTTTTCAAACAAGATTTGCCTGCGCACCTCATCTTCAGCAATATCAGATTCCGAATAAAGGTCGTACTTGATATTTCTGCCTAGCACTTCTTCTTTTGTCCAGCCGTAAATGCGCTTTGCACTCGCATTCCAATAAAGCACTCTTCCATCAAGCTCTTGAAGAATCACCGCATCACGTGTAATCTCCAAAAGCGCTGCTTGCTCACGCAATTTTTCTTCCATAATCTTTCGGTCAGTAATGTTAATGCCCACACACACTGCCGCTTTGCCATGGTGATACTTTTGTGCTACAATCAAATGCTGCATGCGCCGACCACCAATTGTTACAGTATCTTCCATAATGCTCCCTTGATACGGCGATTCAAACAGACGCTTGAGAAAATCATGAAATTTTGGATTGAGAAACCCAACTTTTTTGCCAATATATTCTTCGACAGGCTTTCCCAGCATTGAGGCTAAGTATTGATTGAGTCCCAGATAAGTGAGATTGGAATCAACCCATGAGACAAAACCGGGCACCGCATCTAAAACCGCTTGAAACTGCTCTTTGGCTTCGACCAAATCCTGTTCAGCATACTTACGCTCCAGTGCAATCGAGACCGCTACAGCTGTCGATTTGAGAAAATTTCGTATCTCCTCGTCCCACAGTGCCGATGACTTCACTCTTTGCAATGCCGCAATGCCACAAAACCTATTTTTTACCGATATGGGGATGAGTAAAAGTGCTTGCACACCACCTGATGAAGAGAGCATCTGTTCAGCTATCGTCAACTCTTTGACATGGCACATTAGCATCTCACCTGTGTTGAGCATTTGTCGAGCTCGTTCAAGTACAGTTTGGTATTGCTCACCTTGCAAGTTGAGGTTCTGCCATTGCGTTTGCATTTCCACACCCTCAGCGCACCATTCAGCAATGACACTTAGAGCCTCGATGCCACTTTCACTCGGATGATATTGGAACACGGTGATGCGATCAACTTCCGCAAGTTCTGCACACAGTTTGAGTAGAGGCAGGCAATTCTTTCGGTTAAGATTGCGCTCCATGAGCAAAAAGCGTTCAATTTCAATCATTGTCAAGAGTTGCCGCTCTCGACTCGCTGTATCTGTGGATGAAGTAGACGGGCTTTTAGATGAAGGTATCATAACTGAGATTTGTTTTAGTCAACCTATTACTCTTGCTTGTTAGGTAGTTTGCGCTATATCACATCCTGTCTATACAGCACAGCATACAAAAAAATTCACCTCAAGCTTGCATTCAAGTGCTTTTTAGATTATCTTCTAGCTTATTAGTAATCGTTATTATTATTGATTTATCTTTCAGTTATCTGACACAGAGTCGCTGTTCTTTTTGATTTTAACCAATTTTCTTCAACGCAACCCAATGATGTAGGAGGACTACTCAATATGGCAGATCAATCTCTTGCAGGCACCACAGCTACGCATACAAATGGTGCTACCAACGGCGCAAGCAAGTGCCCATTCACAGGTCATCTCAAACATGGTGCAGGCGCTGGTACACGCAATCGTGACTGGTGGCCGAATCAGCTCAAACTTAACATTTTGCGCCAGCATTCCTCGCTCTCTAACCCCATGGATCCATCATTCAATTATGCTGAAGAGTTTAAGACGCTTGATCTTCAAGCGGTCAAAAAAGACATCTTTGATTTGATGACGCAGTCTCAAGACTGGTGGCCTGCTGATTATGGTCATTATGGCGGATTGTTCATTCGTCTGGCTTGGCATAGTGCAGGCACGTATCGCATTCACGATGGACGCGGTGGGGCCAGTTCAGGTGCGATTCGCTTTGCTCCACTTAACAGCTGGCCCGATAACGCCAATCTTGACAAAGCACGTTATTTACTTTGGCCCGTCAAGAAAAAGTATGGTCGCAAACTCTCTTGGGCAGATCTGATTATTCTTGCGGGCAATTGCGCCCTTGAATCCATGGGCTTTAAGACCCTTGGCTTTTCTGGCGGTCGTGTCGATGTCTGGGAGCCTGAAGAAGATATCTACTGGGGCTCTGAAACTGAGTGGCTCGGTGATCATCGCTATGTTGGCGATCGCCAGTTAGAGATACCCCTTGCAGCTGTACAGATGGGTCTGATTTATGTTAATCCTGAAGGACCAAACGGCAAACCCGATCCGCTCGCTGCTGCTCGTGACATTCGTGAAACCTTTGGTCGAATGGCGATGAACGATGAAGAAACGGTTGCGCTTATTGCAGGTGGACATACCTTTGGTAAAGCACATGGCGCAGCAGACCCCAGCAAATATGTCGGTCCTGCACCTGCCGGTGCCAGTATCGAGGAGCAAGGTCTCGGTTGGAAGAATACCTTCGGCAAAGGCAATGCAGAGCACACCATCACCAGCGGTCTGGAAGGCGCTTGGACACGCACACCGACGCAGTGGAGTCACGACTATTTCAAACATCTTTTCGAGTACGAGTGGGAACTCACCAAGAGTCCAGCCGGCGCTTGGCAATACAAGCCTAAGAATGGTATGGGCGAAGGCACCGTTCCTGATGCACATGATCCTTCGAAGCGTCATGCACCGTTTATGTTGGTTACGGACTATGCGCTGCGTGTCGACCCGATTTATGAAAAAATTTCACGCGATTTCTACGAACATCCAGAAAAGCTTGCCGACGCTTTTGCACGGGCTTGGTTTAAGCTCACACACCGCGATATGGGTCCACGCACACGCTATCTTGGTCCTGAAGCACCGCAAGTTGATTTTATCTGGCAAGATCCGATTCCTCCCGTTACACACCCGCTCATTGATGAAAACGACATTGCTGCCTTAAAGAAAAAAATTCTCTCTTCCGGTCTCTCTATTTCTGAGCTTGTCTCAACCGCTTGGGCATCGGCATCCACCTTCCGCAGTTCAGACCGACGTGGTGGTGCAAATGGTGCACGCATTCGCCTTGCCCCGCAAAAAGATTGGGAAGTCAATAACCCTGCGCAACTTGCTAAAGTCCTGCAAACCCTCGAGCGTATTCAGCAGGAGTTCCACACGACAAGTGGTGACAAGCGTGTCTCAATGGCGGACCTCATTGTCTTAGCTGGATGCGCTGCTGTAGAACAAGCTGCAAAAAATGCTGGCTTTGAGATGAAAGTTCCCTTCACGCCCGGACGTGGGGATGCTCTGCAAGAGCAGACCGATATCGAATCCTTCGCTGTGCTCGAGCCGCTTGCCGATGGATTCCGTAACTACCTCAAAGAAGGTGTTAGTGCACCAGCTGAAGAATTACTCATTGACAAAGCGGAGTTACTCTCGCTCACGGCACCTGAAATGACCGTGCTGCTTGGCGGTTTGCGCGTACTCAATGCAAATTATGATCACTCACAACATGGTGTCTTTACGAAGCGTGTCGGCGCTTTGACTACAGACTTCTTTGTCAATTTGCTTGACATGAGCACCGTCTGGCATCCGACTTCAGAAGCTAAATACTTCTTTGAAGGACGTGATCGGAAGACGGGCGCGCTCAAATGGACAGCCACGCGTGTCGATCTAATCTTCGGCTCAAATTCCGAGTTGCGTGCTCTCGTTGAAGTCTATGCATGCGATGATGCACATGAGAAGTTCGTACGTGATTTTATCGCTGCATGGAACAAAGTGATGAACCTCGACCGCTATGACTTGCACTTCAATTAAGATGAGCTCAGTCTTTGCTTGTATGAGCAAGTCATGACTTCGTGCTCTTGCACAGCAAGAAAAGGCAGTCTGAAAAGACTGCCTTTTCTTTTGCTTAGTGTGAGTTGTTAAAATCCGACTGCGGCATCTTCATTTCTGGGGTCTGCACCGCCATACAGCAAGCCATCTGCACCGACCATGATGGCATCAGCTGCACCAAAGTAACCGGGCAATTCTCGCAACTTCCAGCCTCGCCGTTCAAGAGCACGAATGACATCTTTGCGCAGTGCATCTTTTTCATAGCGCATATCGTCAGGCTGCCATTGGTGATGAATGCGTTTTGCACTGACTGCTTCTTGAATGTTCATTCCAAAATCAATCACATTTGTAATCACTTGAAAGACTTGCGTGATAATTGTAGAACCGCCGGGTGTACCAAGCACCATAAAGAGTTTGCCATCCTTTGTTAGGATTGTGGGCGACATTGAACTCAGCATTCGCTTCTGTGGTACAATGCTATTGGCTTCGCTGCCCATCAATCCCACATAGCCCTGAATGCCCGGATTTGCAAAGCCGGGTTTCAAACTAAAATCATCCATTTCGTTATTGAGTAAAAACCCTGCACCTGTTACAGCGACAAACGAGCCAAACCCACCGTTGAGTGTGGTTGTCGTTGCCACAGCATTTCCTTCAGCATCCACTACAGAATAGTGTGTCGTTTCAGTGGATTCTGCCGTGAGCATTTTACCGTATGAGATTGCAGAACTTGGCGTGATGGTGTCGGGTGAGAACGATTTCCAACGCTCTTGCAAGTATGCTTTGTTTAGCATGGCTTGCACAGGAATTTTGACAAAGTCTGGATCGCCGAGCAATACTCGATCGGCATAAACGCGTCGCATCGCTTCACCAAAGAGATGAATAGTCTCAGAACTTTGGAAGCCCATTTCTTTAAGGTTGTAAGGCTCAACGAATGAGAGCAACTGAATGAGCCCAATGCCTCCTGCACTGGGTGGCGACATTGAAATGACTTCATAGCCACGGTAATTTCCTTTGATAGGCTCTCGCCACTTTGCTTCATACTTGTCTAAATCTTCTTGTGAGATTAGTCCACCGCCGCGTTGCATTTCTGCAATGATGAGTTCAGCGGTCTTGCCTTTGTAGAAGCCCTCGCGCCCTTTATCGCGAATGCGTTTGAGTGTTTCTGCTAAGTCTTTTTGTATGAACAAATCACCTTCTTGCCACTTTTTGCTGGTGTCGCCTTTGGTGAAATACTTGCGTGAGCCTTCAAAGCGAGCGAAGAGTGCCGCAAATCGATTGAGCTGTTCAGCTTTGAAGCGTGTGAGTAGAAAGCCTTTTTCAGCAAGGTCAATTGCTGGCTGCACGAGCATCTTGAAAGGCAGTTTGCCAAACCGGCGGTGCGCTTCCACGATACCTGCCACGGTGCCGGGGACGCCTACTGCCAAGTGTCCAATTTTACTTTTGTCAGGCAACGGATTGCTTGCGCTGTCCAGATACATGGTGCGTGTGGCTTTCAGCGGGGCTTTTTCGCGGTAGTCCAGCGCATAGACTTCTCCATTTGCCAAGCGAATGAGCATAAACCCGCCGCCCCCCAGATTTCCAGCAATTGGGTGTGTCACAGCAAGCGCCAGTTCAGTTGCTACGGCAGCATCAATCGCATTGCCGCCTTTTTTCAGTATCGCAATGCCTGCTTCTGAGGCAAGTTTCTGCGCCGATACCACCATTGCTTTTTGTGCTATGGTGGGACGCATCTGCGCTATGAGCGTCTTACTCAGCATCAAAAATACCGTGCAAAAGAAAATGCATGACAAGAAAAGATGTGATAAAATGGCTTTCATTCTATTTGATGAGGTTTGTTGTCTGATGTTGTTACAACACATTTCTGTGCGAAAAACTACGACTTGTTTTTACCTTCGGCAAGTTCAATTGCATTTTGATTTCGCCACAGAAATCTGCAATTTCGTTAAAAATGACCATGTATGACCACAGTCAAGAAGTTCGGTATCATTGGCGGTGTTTCTTTCTTTGTGCTCTTTCTGCTCGTCTTTCTTTTTCTTTATCATGGCACATACAGCAAAGGTGAGCGCGGTGGTGTGGTTGTCAAAATTACTGAGAAGGGCTACATTTTTAAGACGTTTGAAGGACAACTCAACACGCTGATTCCGGGCGCAGTTGGCAGTACGCAGCAAAATATGTTTTACTTTTCGGTTGAACGCGATCGACAAGATGTTATCAAAGCCTTAAAAGAAGCGGCTCTCACGGGCGAGCGAGTTGGCTTGGAATACGAAGAAAAATATGTTCAATTCTTTTGGCGCGGTGACACCAAGTATTTTATCACCGCGGTCAGACGCACGAATGTTCCGCCTGCCTTGCCGCCAACACTGCCGAGTCAACCAAGTTCTCCGCAGTAAATTGCGCTATACTTTGCCAAAACTAACTTTTTGGGAGTAACTATGACGCCGCAAATCTGCACTGACGCTTCACCCACAGAAAAATTTTTGCTCTACGAACGAGAAATTACTGCACGCTTGCAGAGTCGTAACCTACGCACACAGCGCTATGCGCGCTACGAACAATCGCTCATTCAAAAAAGTCATTTTATTCGACTGAATGGTGCCGTTCATCACTATCACGATTCTCATCCAGATGCACCAGCGGATATGCCTACCATCATTTTGATTCATGGCTGGGATTGCTGGTGGATGTGGTGGCATGAAGTTATCGCCTATCTCAATCAAAGTGGCGTACGCACAATTGCTTATGATCTCAAAGGACATGGCTGGTCTGACGAAGGTGAAGACTACTCTCTCTCTGCACTCTCGCTTGATTTGCATGCGTTGGTGCAACATCTCGGCTTGAAGCAGTATCACATTGCGGCTTTCTCACTGGGTTCATTTGTTGCGCTCAATTATGCACAGCGCTTCGAAGATGAGATTAGCTCACTGACCTTTTTCAACTTTGGCATCTTTCCAAACAGTGCGCAACTCGAAAAAGTTATTCCAACGGTTATCCCGTTTATCTTCGACAAAATCCTGCGCAAGATTAAAATCTGGTGGCTCATTTATGCTTATGCCCGACTCACGCTGGCGCGCAACCATACCAGCAAAGAAAACATCTTGGTTGGGGTCAATAGCTTGCGCTTCATTTCCGGCAAGGCTATCCGTGAGACCGCAAAAGCCTTAGCCAAGCGCGAGGTTACTGAGAACTTGCCAAAGCAAATTGCAAATCTTTCCATTCCTGTTTTGCTTGTCGCTGGCAAAGGCGATCAGGTGGTGAGTTGGAAGCATACCAAGGCGCTTTATGAATATGCACGCAATGGACGCTTTGAACTCATCAAAAAGTGTGGGCACCTGATTACGCTGGAACTGCCCAAACGCACCGCTGAACTAATTCTCAGCCAGATGCAGCAGGCTTCACCTACTTCGAGCACGGCGTCTTTGCAGAAGACTATCCCCACCAGTTCTAAGAAAAACTTGTGAGGCGCCCGATACGCTTGCTCCTTTCACCTGAAATCAATTCAAGCGAAAGGAATCGCGCAAGGCTTGCTCAGAGAGTTTTTTGAGCGAGAGGTATTGGTGCGTTCGCACTTTGTATCGCAGATATTGATAGGCTGTGATACCCAGTGCCGCCACCGTCAGTACGCCCATTAGCCAAAGGAAAACAACTCCGATTAGCATACTTATGAGCGATTATACTTCAAGAGTGTGTGTGATTGGTTTTTCTTCAATCACATATTGTCTAACAATACTTCGGCAAAACTCTTCAAGTCTTTCCTTCTTGAGTTGTGCATCTTTATCCCCTGCTTTTGCACGCTGACTGAGTATCGCATAGGGTTCCGTGCCTAAGCATTCTGCCGCAAAATCCAACAACTTCAAGTCGCTATGATTTTTCAAGGCTTCGGTGATGAGTTCAACCTGCGTGGCTTTATCAGGATTTTCACCCAGCGTGTGCAAATCGCCGCAAATTAAGCGGTTTTCCATTTCTTTGAGGTAGGCTGCAAGATCGCTGGCATATTTTGCAAAATCATCGTTTGGCGGGACATCATCGTTCAAATTTAGCAGAGCGGCTTTTTGGACAATTGCATCGCGCAGTTCGGGAAAATCTCTGCCGTTTTCGAAGTCGCCTAGCAAATCGCGCAGGGCTTGAAACTCTTTGTACAGTCCAGCACGCGCATACGGCGGGATAGCGTGTGAAATGATGGTGGCATAGCCTCGGCGTTTGGCAATATTAGCTTCTGACGGATTATTCATCGGGTAGATGTAAAACTGCGGCAGTTCTCCCAGTAAGATGTCAGACCAACACTCTTGTGTGAGTCCAAGTTGCAAGCCGGGCATCCATTCTGCAGTGCCGTGCATACCGAAATGCACCAGTGCATCTGCTCCGAGCCCATAGACAAGCCACTTGTAGAACATGACGAATTGGTGATGTGGCGTGTTTTCTTTGTCGAAGAGCAGTCGCATTGGGTCGCCTTGAATAAAAAGTTGCGGTTGTGCGCCGATGTAGAGGTTGCCAAAGCGCAAGCCGCCGATAATGAATCGATCTTTGCCTGCCACAGCAATGTCGCCCGGGGCTTTACCCCAGCGCGCTTCAATGCGTTCTTGCTCATTCGGTGCAACCCATCTGGCATAGTCTTGCATGGTGGCCGTTTCGGTTACTGTATCGGCTTCAATAGATTTTGCTAAATCATGCGTCAGCGTATCAGGGTGAGCAGCATAACGCTCTAAAAAGTCACCGGTGTTGTAGCCTTGCCGATGCAGTTCGCGCACAAAATTGACTAAACTCTTTGGCACATTGAGCAGTGCCGCCGTGCCTAGCTTACCTTGATTTGGTGGGTAGTTGTAGAGCACCACTGCAATCTTCTTTTCAGCATTGTGCTTGTGCTTTAGCGCAATCCAACGCTTGACCAGTTTGCTTAGCCGCACCAGACGTGACTGATCGAGTTTGAGCGTATTGTTTTCCAATGCTCCTAGGACCACAGGACAAATTGAGCCATCCATTTCAGGCAGTGAATAGATAATCATTGCCTGAATCGGATTGACGCCATGCTGGCGCCAACTTTCTTTGGTTTGCACATACAGCGGCTGTGTTACAATGTAAGGGGTATTCAGTCCCGACAAAATTTCCGATGCGGCAGGATGTGCAATGCCTGTTTTGGTAGAGCCTGCTGGACCGCCCACCAAGGGGAAGCCAAACAGATTAATGAGCAATTCAATCCCTGCTTCTTTCATGAATGTGCGCACAGCAATGTGCAGTTCAATGCCCATCGCATAACAAGCATACACGCGTAACCCTTGTGCCTCGAGCGCCGTGATAATCTCACCTGCATAACTTTGTCCTGAGAGCACATGCTTACGTGGTAAAAGCAATCCAACTTTTGGTTTATCGCCTCTGTCGCGCCCTGTTTTCTTTTCCCATTTCAAGTAATGCTTGAGATCAGGGAAGAATTCTTTCGTGGCATTGTAGTATTCGGGGTGATAAACTCCCATTGTCCCAATTTCTTTCGGTGCCTCGCTCTTTACAGGTAAATGCAAGAGTTTTTCGGCAATGTAGAGCAGCATATTGAGCACATTGTCTTCGCCGCTGTTCGACCAGTAAGTGCTGACTGTCATCCAGATTCTCGCATCGTGGACTTTTTCGCCACCGAAGTGTTCGGGCAGGAAGCGCATCACTCGATTGGCAAGGCGCTGCATCTGCACATACCCATAGAAAGCATCTTCTTCTCTGCCGCCACCTAAAATTTTGCCTAGCGCTTTGACGGGTTTTGGCATCTCACCCTTACCGCCTGAAAAGTGATAGCTCCCCACTTTATTCATCATCATCAGTGGCGGCAGCGATTCGAACGCAAAGATGAAACTCGGATTGTGTTTTTGAGCATCTCTATCATGGCATTTGCGGCATCGTCTAAGACGATAAGTGCCGTGAAGACCACGTCACTCACACTAATTGCCGCTTCAACTTTTTTTGGACGCTCGAGCACGTCGTTATCGAAAAACACATGCAAGCGTAATTGAGGACAGCGTGCGCGGATTTGTGATTTGATGTGCTCAAATAGCTCGGCGTTGTAGCGCTCCATGCCAAGCACGAGGGTGATGTGCTTTTGTGCATTCATACTTACTTCTCCTTTACTTCAAATGTTCAGTGCCAGCTTGTGTTCAAGCCGTTCATTTTCTTGAAAGATACACAAGCTCTTCTCATAATCCAATTAGGTGCAAAATAGAGAGCCGATAAAGATGTGGGGAAAACTTCAGGTGAGGCGTTAAATCTCAAGCAGGAGTTTACAAATCGTATCTTCTAAGGCTTTTGCATGTCTAGAGCGCCGACCTAATCCGTTTGCAATGATAGAAAAATACATCTCTTTACCGCTGCGACTCTTCAAGTATCCAGAGAGCGACACGACGCCTGTAATTGACCCTGTCTTTGCACGAATGTTGTGCGCCAGTGCATGATTGATTCTGCCTGCAAGTGTGCCATCGGTCATAGGAATGGCTAACGATTCATAGTATTCATGAAAGGCTTTGCTATGCTCGCGCATGTAGCGCAGCGTCTCCACAATCAGATGCGGCGTTACAAAATTCTCATGCGACAGTCCTGAACCATCCGTGAGTTTGTACTCTTTCGAGCTAACTTTCACTTCGTTCTTCAAAAACTCTTTTACCACTTCGAGCCCTTTTTCGATTGAGCCTTCACCATAATATTCACCACCCAGTGTGCGAAGCAATTGGTCGGCATAGAAGTTATCCGAACGCTTATTTGTAGCTTTGAGCGCTTCAGCTAGAGAAATCGAGTAGTGTGAGTAAAGATACTTCCATCTGGTTCTATCGATTTTTCGGCTATAAGAGATTTTCTCGACATGGGCATCTTTGTGCATCATGCCAGCCTGTTGGAGTGCCGCCAGCAGCGTGTTTGCGCAATAGACATTCGGCTCAATTGTAACCATCTTCAAGCGACTTTTTCTGCGAAAGCCTCGACGCACCACACGCTTTTTGCCATCTTTCGTTTTGATAACACGCACACGCGAGACTTTACTTAATTGCTGCTCGTTTGCACGGCTAAAATTGGCAACGGTAGCAAAGCGTATTTCTTCTGCACTGATCGGTTGATATCGATTGCCAACATAGTAACTATTATCGAGAATTAGGTCGCCCTCGATTTTCATAATGCCGTACCGACGCAGCGTATCGACCCATGCATTCACAACCTCGTTGATCGTTTTATCAAAGTATCCAGAAAGCATCGGGTCTGTGCTGCCAATCAGGACCAGATTACCATGCAGTACCCCATCTTTGAGTGTGCCATCAATGAAGAAGTCGGTGCGGTAGCGATAGTCTGCTCCAAGTGTTTCAATCGCAACAGCGGATGTGATCAGTTTAAGATTTGAAGCCGGCTTGAAGAGTTGATTTTGTTGGTAGGCAAAAATGGTTTCATTGTCTGTGGTTTGAATGCATACGCCCATGATGCCGCGCTTGCGTGCTTGCAGAATTTGCTCAATTTTTTCGGCGCATTCAGCCATACGCTCCGCTTGGCTTGTGCCAGTGAGTTTCAGCGAAACGGCGGACAACACTTTTGGTCGTCGGCGTTTGTATACGTTGGCGTCTGCGGTCTCAACAAGAAGCGTGCTGACCAGCATGATGCTGGTGAGCACGTAAAGGTAGCAAGAAAGTTTAGTCTGTTGCCTC
The DNA here is from genome assembly GCA_002763895.1 of [Chlorobium] sp. 445. Classification (NCBI taxonomy): domain Bacteria; kingdom Pseudomonadati; phylum Chlorobiota; class Chlorobiia; order Chlorobiales; family Chloroherpetonaceae; species [Chlorobium] sp. 445. Next base: position 68,086 of record NSLH01000003.1, on the reverse strand, counting down.
ATCTCTGTGTAAGCGGTTTTTTGGCACAACAACTTCTGGCGCTGCCGTATTGCTGCTCTAGCAACGCTGGTTCAGGTACACTGCATCAAAAACTTGGCAAAGTTAGCACAATTCCCCCTTTTTGCAAACAAAATTGCAATAAGTTTTTGAACTAAAACGTTTTAAGTGCGTCGACTTAACTGCGTTTAGTATTCGGCTAAAATGGTTTCGCCTGCCGTTACGCGCTCACCTTCTCTGACGCAGAGTTTGACTTCGGGGGGCATGAACACATCAACGCGAGAGCCAAATTTAATCATCCCGAAGCGCTCACCAATTTTCACCGTGTCGTTCGCTTCAAGCTCACAGATAATGCGCCGCGCCACATAGCCTGAAATTTGCTTGAAGAAAACCTTGATATGCGCATTTTCAATCCCAATTTCCGTACGCTCATTGCGCTCACCTGACTGATGATCAAATGCTGCGATGTATTCGCCTTCAATATGCCGCAGATGCACGACCTTACCTGAAATCGGATTGCGATTGACATGCACATTGATGGGCGACATAAAAATACTGACTAATTTTGCAGCACCGTTGAAAAAGGGATGCTCGGTGTCTTTAATCAGCACGATTTTCCCATCGGCGGGCGAAAGAATGACGCGCTCGATTCTGGGTGGCGTACGTTCTGGGTCACGAAAAAATTGCAGTGTGAAGGCAATCAGAAACAACCCTAAGCCTGCAGAGAGCATTGCCAGCGACAGCGGCAAAGCGAAGGCAAGCACAAGCAGCACAAGCGATAGAGCACCAACTTTTGCGAAGGTGGAGTATCCGTATTTTGTAATCATTGTGCAAAAAATTTGGCGCAAAACTAATAGAAATCGTTGAATGCATGCATGCCTTTGAAAAGAAATTTTTGGAGCATTGTCAAACTCGCAAATTTTTTCAGAAAGGCGAGCGCATCTTAGTCGCCTTTTCAGGTGGCGCTGATTCCACGGCGCTGCTTCATTTGCTTGCTGCAGTGCGTTTCATTCTAAAAATCGAGATTGCCGCGGCACACTGCAATTTTCAACTGCGTGCACGCGCTAGCTTAGGTGATGAACACTTCTGCCAACAGACCTGCGCCTTACTGGGCATCACACTTTTCACAGAACGATTCGACACCAAAGAACTTTCAAAAACTAAAAAGCTATCGCTCGAAGAAACTGCTCGTCACTTGCGTTACGACTTTTTTGCGCGCCTGATACAAATCCATCAGTTCGACAAACTGGTTACAGCACATCATGCTGGGGACAATGCTGAAACCGTGCTTTTCAATTTCTTTCGTGGCACCTCGCTGCTGGGCTTATCGGGCATTCCTGAACGGCGAGAGTACATTCTTCGTCCTCTCTTGAACTTTGAGCGTGCTGATATTCTTGCTTACCTCAACGATAAGCATCTTTCATACCGCACCGATCGGACCAATTTTGAGCTATGCTTTGACCGCAATTTCATTCGCCATAAAGTTATTCCGCTCATTGAGGAACGCTTTGAGCATAAGCTCGTGCCCAGTTTGCTGCGTTTTTCGAAGCACGTAGCAGAACTTTCAGAGTTTGTCGACGGGCATATTCAGAAACTGATGCGAAAGAGAGGCTTATCGTTTAAGAATCATGCGTTTGATGTTCGCGCTTTGAAGGCTTTGACCAAGTTTGAGCAAAAAGAGATTTTTAAGCGCGCCTTGCAATGCTGTGGTGTTGCACCGTCTGCACAATTATTAGACCGTCTGGCTGGGCTACTTGAAAGACAATCGGGCAGAAAAATTGTAGTCAGTCCGCGCCTTGAAGTCATCTGGCGAGGCGACAAAATTTTTTCTTACAAAAAGCACCTACCCTAAAAGCCTAACGACATCGGTGTTTTGCTTGGGGCTTAAAATCGGCTGAGGTCGCGCCCGAATAGGCGAGATTTAATCCAGTCGAAGAGCACTTGCATTTTGTTTTTGATGCTGACAAGTTTTGTCAGATAGGCGGCGCGCCAAAATAGCCATGTCAAAAATCCTTTCCACTTTACATTTGGCAAATCTGCAAGGGCTCTGTCATCACCAATGTAAGCAAGCATTCCGAAGTTTTGGCGTTCAAACGGTGCGATACTTTTTTCAGCTTCACTTGGCGACGACACACGATTTAAGAGTTTTGCAAGATATTTACCGGCTTGCATAGCCACCTGCGCTGTTGCTGGTTGTGAGTAGCCTTCAATTGTAGCGCAATCACCGAGCGCGAAGATGTCCGTCTGCCCCAGCACGCGCAAATACCGATCTGTGAGAATCCGACCCACTCGATCTTTCTGAAATGGCAAGGCTTTCACGAAAGGCGTAGGACCGTTGCCGGTCGACCAAACAATCAGCCCTGTTTCCAGCACCTCACCTGTGGCTAAATGCACTCTGCCGGCTTCGACTTTTTTACAGGCGCATTCAGTATGGATTTGATGCGCCGGCGCTGGAAGACTTTCAAGGTGTAGCTTGCAAGCCTTTCATCAAATGAGCTCAGAATTTGCTTGCCGGCTTCGACCAGTGTGATGCGTGCATCTTGGATGAGGTTTGGGAAATACACTTTGACTTCATCGTCAAAAAAGTCGGCAAGTTCTGCTGCGTATTCTACGCCTGTTGGTCCACCGCCAACCACGACGAAATGCAGCAATCGCTTGCGCTCCGACTCACTTACCGTTGGCAACGACGCCTGCTCAAAATTGTCAATGACTTTTTGGCGAATCAAGCGCGCATCAGAGAGTTCCTTGAGAAAAAGTGCATGCTCCGTTACGCCTTCAATGCCGAAGGTATTACTGACTGCACCCACGGCAATGACCAGCACATCGTAATACATGTCAAATTCTTTGCCGCTGAATGGGTCTTTGCAACAGACTGCTTTCCGCAATGGGTCGAGTGCAAATGCCGATGCCTGCACAAACATGGTGCCTTTTGCAGCTAGGCGAATAGGCTCAGCAATGCTTAGAAATTCAATTGTACCCACCGTTGTGCTCGGCAAAAGCGGTGTAAAAAGAAAATGATTGCGCGGGCTAATGACTGTAACGGCATAGCGACTTGGCGAGAGGTCTTTGAGCAAACTCAATGCGCCGAATCCCGTTCCAAGAACAACAAGTCGTGGCTTCATTAAAAAATGTCGTTTAATGATACACTTGAAACGCAATAGGGTGTAAAAAGATTTTTAGTCTCAGCCAACTTGTGCATGCCCCGTATGGGGAAGATTTACCAAGTTGTATCTTTGCATTTTCGCTATAAAACTTTCATGGAACTTATGTCAGAACTTCGGTTGCCTACGCTCAACATCGTTGCTGGCTCACGCGAAGTCGCGCCTGATGGGCAAGAGACTTTCGTAGCGCTCTCTAAGCGCTCAGTGTATGATGGTACAAAAGGTAAAGTCTACATTGAAACTTATGGCTGCCAGATGAATTTTTCTGATTCGGAAATTGTCGCCTCTGTGCTCTATCAAGATGGCTACAGCACCACCGACCGCATTGAGGAAGCCGATGTCATTTTTCTTAATACCTGTGCGATTCGTGAGCATGCCGAGCTTAAAATTCATCATCGGCTCAATGCGCTTAAGCCTTACAAGCGGCGCAATCCGAAGTTGGTTATTGGCGTCCTCGGCTGTATGGCAGAGCGACTGAAAGCTAAGCTCTTCGAAGAAGAAAAAATCGTCGATCTTATTGCAGGTCCAGACGCTTACCGCTCAATTCCAGAGCTGCTTGCACTTGCTGAAACAGGGCAAAAAGCCGCTAATGTGTTTCTCTCACTTGAAGAAACCTATGCCGACATTACGCCAGTGCGCCGTGAAGGCATCAGTGCCTTCGTCTCCATTATGCGCGGCTGCGACAACATGTGCTCGTTTTGCGTCGTACCTTTCACACGCGGTCGTGAGCGCTCTCGACCTGTGGTGTCAATTCTAAACGAAATTCAACAACTCTCTGACGAGGGCTTCAAAGAAGTAACCTTACTCGGTCAAAACGTGAATTCCTACTACGATGCAGACAGTGGTGTAGACTTTGCTGAGCTGATGTATCGTGTTAGCCTTATCAATAGCGCCATGCGCATTCGTTTTACGACCTCGCACCCGAAGGACATTTCTGAAGACCTTATCCAGGTGATGAGAGAACGTCCGAATCTGTGCAAGTTCATTCATCTGCCTGTTCAGTCTGGCGCTACAAGCGTGCTTAGCCGAATGAACCGCAACCACACGCGCGAGGACTATCTCAAAAAAATTGAGATGATTCGTGCCAAAATCCCAGAGTGCTCACTTTCAACGGACATTATCACTGGCTTTTGTGGCGAAACTGAAGCAGAGCATCAAGAGACACTTTCGCTCCTAAATGAAGTGCGCTACGATTACGCTTTTACCTTTATCTACTCTGAGCGACCCAACACGCCTGCGGCCAAAAGACTGGCAGATGATGTGCCGTTGGACATCAAACAGCGTCGCCTTGCTGAAATTATTCAACTGCAACAGCGCATTTCACTTGAGCTCTATCAGCAATCCATTGGCAAGACCTATGAAGTTTTGATTGAAGGTGATAGCAAACGCTCATGCGAGCACTGGATGGGGCGCACGGATACGAACCGAGTAGTCGTCTTTCCCAAAACAGGAGAATCTGTTGGAGATGTGGTTTCGGTCAAAATTACAGGTGCAACTTCTGCCACACTCTTCGGCGAGCGTGTCTAGATTTGACTTTTCCTTTCTTTTTGCACTTGCTCGGTCGGTTGGCAAATCTCACGCTTTGTGATAACAATCACATTCCTATAAAACCTTTCGCTGCATCTTGCGTTCAGATGGTTGTAGTTGTTCGTCCCTTGCAACAAGGGTATGCTTGCAGTAAAGTTAGCTTAAGTCTCCGCCTGAGTTTTGATAGGTTGAGTCGCTGGGGCAGCAGCAGCGATTCCCGAGAAAATTCAGGCGGTTTTGTTTTTTGTTTGCTATTTTTGTGCGACAGATTTGCAGTTGCAGTCTCATAAAATGCCCTTTCTTAGAAGTTTCCCTATGAATAAAGATAAGCCATCCAATGCGCGGAAGATTGAGCGTACGCTCACCCGACGCGACCTTGTTGCCGATGTAGCGCGGCGACTTCGAAAATCTGAATCCGAAGTGGTAGATGTTGTTGATACCACGCTAGAGTCACTCTCTAAACTTATTCGCAGTGCTAATCCTGAGGTTCGCATTGAGCTGCGCGGCTTGGGCGTCTTTGAAGTCAAGTATATGAGACCTTCTGCTACAATCAGAGACCCGCGCACAGGTAAAGTGGTGGAGTATTCAGGACGGCGGCGCAAAGTGCATTTCAAACCCAGTAAGCTGATTAAGCGCTCTCTTCAAAAAGACGCACCTACGACCTATTTCCATGACAACAATCAAAAAAAGGATTCTGGCAATTGACTACGGCACCAAACGAATTGGCTTAGCCAAAAGTGATCCGCTTTGTCTCTTTGCGCAACCTGTCGGCACCTTCAGTGAATCTGAACTTTACAAGCAAATCCAGTTGATTCTTGATCAAGATGGCATTGAAAAAATCTTGGTGGGCTATCCTACCAGCGGCGATGGTTCTGCTAACCGAATGACAAGTGTTGTTAATGCTTTTATTGAGCGCTTGCACCAGCACTTCCCCACGCTTCCAATTGAGCGCATTGCAGAATTTGGCTCTTCAAAAAAAGCCATGCAGATTCTGATTGCTAGCGGTGTCTCTCGCAAAGAGCGTCACATCAAGGGCAGACTCGATAAAGCCGCCGCCGCAATTTTGCTTCAAACTTACTTAGAGCAACGCTAATTGCTTAGCTTGTTCAATCTTACCATGCCCTTGCCATGCTATTTGTGCATTGGCTTGTAAGTCTTACTACTCATAAAGCCAATACATTTTCCATTTTTGCTCGTACTCTGCGTAGCTTCTTCGGCTCTCCTCAAGAATCGTTTGCAATGAAGCGCCTTGCTCTACGAGCTGACGCAAGCGACCTGTCCCTGCAAGTCTGTCGAGAGACTGTCCACTGCTGAGCCATTGTAGCTCGTTTGGATGCGTGCGTTTCAACGCTAGTAGAATTGCTACACCTAAGGCAAACGGCTCCACTGCACGCCGGTCGATAATCCTGACCTGAATACCTTTACACAACTCACCACGAAATTTTGGATTGCTTGCTTTGCCTGCCAAACGCTGCGGCGTAAAGGATACCGCGTCAAACGCTACACCCGATAGTCCAAATGCACGCAGTTGCTCTAAGACTTTTTCTGTGTTGAGAAACGGTGCACCAAAGCACTCAAACGGCTGCTCTGTGCCTCGCCCTTCACTGATGTTCGTTCCCTCCAAATGCACCAGCGCAGGATAGAGCAGCATCGCATTCACACTTGTAATGTTCGGTGATGGCGGTATCAGTCTAAACAGCGAATCTTCGTCGGCAAAGCGCTGACGCGAAAAATTCTGCATTGAAATTACGCGCAAGTTCAAACTTGGTAAGACTTCAGCTTGAATCATTCGAGCAAGCTCACCCACTGTCAGCGCATGCACAAACGGGACTTTGACATAGCCTACAAATGATCGGTATGCAGTATCCAACATAAAACCCTGCGGGCAATCGGGGCAATCGGATTTGGACGATCAAGGACGATAAAAGCTTTGCGCTGTTCTGCGCAGGCTTCCATTGCAAGTTGCATCGTAGAAACGTACGTGTAGCAGCGCGTGCCAATGTCTTGGATGTCGAAGAGCACAGCATCAAGGTGCTGGAGCATGTCGGGCGTTGGCTTTTTGGTCTTGCCGTAGAGCGAATAAACTGGAATGCGCTGCTCGGTCCTTGTGCTTTGAATGCGTTTGCCTGCTTCCTCACTTGTCTGAAAGCCATGTTCTGGCGCAAAAAAGTGCTTCAATGCGAAAGCCTGCTTGCAAGAGCCGCTTGTAGTTTGGCTCACCTGTCCTATCGACGCCCGTTGCGTTTGTAATTAGCCCAAGCCTCTTTGATTGCAATGCCTGATCGCCTTGCTCAAGTAAGACATCAAGCCCAACTTTTACCTGTGCTACAGCTGATGCACAGAGCAGTGACAAAAAGAAAAAACACAAACAAATGCGGAAAGGCATGTGCAGATTGAGTTTAGCGAATTTCGGTGCCCTTGATTCTTGTAGCAGACACATCTATTTTGCTTGCAAATTTAAATCAAGCCCTATGCTTTTTGTCTCAAAAATCTTTGTTCAACGTCTTATTTTACTTTTGCCATTTTGCCTTTTGCCTCACTTGCTGCTTGCACAACCTGAAGCCCTCCGATTTCGTCAGGGGCAGCCGATACCTACGCCTAGTTCTACGATGCCTGCTCTGCATGTCTCACCCAATGAACTCATCGTCAAATTTAAGCCTTCGCTGCCTGCGCAAACTTTTTTCACACTCCAAGCGGCTTGCCTTTCAGCCAGACCTACTAACCTGCGCTTGGGCAACCTCAGGATTCCTAACGCCACCGTGCTTGCGCTTACGCCTAAAACACTTGGTAGGTCTGAAAAAACGCTGCAAGTCTCTCGCTTACGTGAAATTGACCGAATTGTCGTTATTCGTCTGGAAAGCGGTATCTCCGCACTTGATGTGGAACAATTACTTGCTGAACTTTTACGCAATCCTGATATAGAATACGCCACGCCGGTCCGCTTGCTTTCGCTGGATACTCATCATTTCTCTGCGTCTTCTCACGCTTCACACGCCTTGCAGGAAAATTCAGTATTGCCGCCCTTCTCTTCGACTGCCAGCAATTGGCGTGTGCCAAACGATTCAGCTTATGCTTCGCAATGGAATCTTGCGAAAATTCAAGCGGAAGCTGCATGGCAACTCACAAAAGGCGACTCTTCCATTCTCATCGGCATTATTGACACTGGCATTGATTACACACATCCCGACCTTGCGCCAAAGCTTTTTGTCAAGCCTGCTGAAGACCGTAACCGCAACGGCACATTTGAGCCATGGGACTTTCGTGAGCGGCGCAATCCTGAAACCTTCGAACTGGACCCCAACGGCATTAGTGGCGACTTTGATGGCATTGACCAAGACGGCAACGGCTACCCCGACGATGTGATCGGTTGGGACTTTACAGACCAACCTTTTAACAACGATGCGCTTAACGGCTTTTCCGATTTTCAATTTCCAGATCCTGACCCGTTTGACGATAATTTTCATGGGACAGCCTGCGCAGGGATTGCTGCGGCTGCTACGAACAATCGGATTGGCATTGCAGGTCTTGCGCCGCACTGCCGACTTGTTGCCCTGCGTGTTTTTACCGCTGCTGGTGGCTACGGCGGCGATTTTGCCTCTGATAAAGACATTGCCTCAGCACTTATTTATGCGGCTGACAACGGCATTCGCGTCGTTAATATGAGCTTTGGTGATGTGGTCGCTTCACCTGTGATGCGCGATGCGGTCAAGTATGCTTATTCCAAGGGCGTGGTGATGTGTGCTTCGGCAGGCAACGCTGGCGGCGAACAACAACGCTACCCTGCAGGCTACGATGAAGTCATTGCTACAGCCGCAACGACACGCTTCGATGAAATCACGCAGTTTTCTACGCGTGGCTTTCGTGTGGATTTTGCCGCACCCGGCGAAGGCATTCCAACAACTTATCCCTTCTACCGTAACTTTTATTCTGCCTCGTTTGGCGGCACAAGTGCATCTGCTGCACATGCCTCAGGTGCTGCTGCCTTAGTGCTCTCACTTAACGCTTCACTTTCACCTGAACAAGTGCGCGGCATTTTGGTCTCCACAGCTGATGATATTGAAGATGAAGGTTGGGACCACAGCAGTGGCGGTGGCAGGCTCAATCTTGAACGCGCGCTTCAAGCCCTTGGTGCACCAATTGCAAAAATTCTTTCTCCAGCTTACGACAGCGGTATTTTCCCTAACAACTTTACTTTGTCTCGTGTGCCTATTATTGGCACGGCTATCTCGCCGCAATTTCAGCACTATGAACTGCAATTTCGTCCTGGACTAAGCGACCGTACTGCATGGCAAACGATTCAACCTGCTACCGCACGCCAACGTTTGCGCGATACACTTGGTTTTTGGAATGTCGCCGCTTTGCCTGATTCGGTCTATGTGATTCGGCTTGTTGTTCGTGAGCAGAATGGCAGAACTGTCGAGCACCGTATTCAATACTTTTTGGATCGTACGCCGCCGTGCCTTGATAGTGTGCGCAGTGAGCAAGTTATTATCAACGACCAATATGGCATCTTGATTGAAGCTGAAACGGATGATCTTTGCGAAGCCACACTTTTTTTCAGACGTCGCCATTCAGGTGAGACTTTTCGTCCATTTCGCCTCCCTTTCATTCGTCGACGGCACTTTGCGCTGCTGCGTCGCTCGGAAGTTCAGCCAAATGTTGAATATGAGTGGTATCTGCATGTGCGTAATGTGGCTGGGCTTACAGCGGAAAGTGCACGGCAATTTTTCACACTTAACGGCGAGATTTTTCAGCCACCGACCTTCGGGCAGACACTCTTTCGTGAACGGCGCGAGTTTCGCTTGCCTGCTGGCACACTGCTCACACAAGTGCAGGATTTCAACCGCAACGCTCGCCGTGAAGTCTTGCTCAATGAAGCCTTGCCTCTTCAGGGCTTGCGTTTTTCTCGCCTCAAACGCTTTGAATTTACAGGTGAGCGGTTCGAACTTTTGGATTCCGTCACTTCACCGATCATGATTCCTCAGCATGTTGGCGACCTCAATCAGGATGGACTGTTGGAAACAGTTGCTTACTCGATTGGACGCAGCATCATTTTTTCGCAATCTGCGCCGACCTCATCGCCTTTTGCACGCATTTTGTTTCAAGACACTACTTCACGCAATTTCTGGGCATCGCGTATTGCGGATACCAAAGGGACGGGTGAGCAACATCTTCTTGTGCGCAACGACACGGCTTACTTCATTTTAGATTCAACATTTCGACGATTGGCAACACTGCCCAATCCCGTTCGTCGCGCTAAAGATGGGACGCGCCCACAGTTCGAACAACCCAAATCTCTCGTCGAAGATTTCGATGGCGACGGCAAACCTGAAATTCTTGTCGGTGACTTCGATGGTAATTTTTACATCTACGAGTATTCAGGCATCGGTAACACTTACGCTCACACTTGGCTCAACCGTACGCCTTATCTTGGCGGGAGCAATTTTATTGTGAGCGGCAATTTCTTAGGCAATGGCAAAAAGCAGTTTGTTGTGATGACACATGCTGATCTCAACTTCGACTTTCAGACACGCGACTATGCCGCACCAGTCTGGCTTGCAGAGTGCTGGCAAGCCACTGGCAATGATCGCTATGAGAAAATTTGGTCACAGCGATTTTTTAACTACCGCGCTAAATCCATCTTCGAGAGCGCTATTCAAAGTGCCGATATTGACCGAGATGGCATTGATGAACTCTGCATTTTGGCTTATCCTAATCTCTACCTTTTCAAGTGGAATGTGCCGAGACAACGCTTTGAGCCATTTTGGATTTTTCCAGCGGCAACTGCGCAAGAACTTCTTATCGCTGATATTGACGGCAATGGACGCAACGAAATTTTCTTTGGCGATGATCTTCAGACGTATGGCTATGAATTTCAAGGTAGCACACTACCGCTTGCACCTGTCGGTGTGAGCATTGAACCGCTTGATGAAACCGCGCTTGCACTTTCTTGGAACAGAACACCCGAGGCACAGAACTATCGTATCTATCGCGCTGAGTATACTTCATTTCCTTTGTATCCTTTTACACTCTCACGGCGCGCCGTTACAGCCGATAGCATCTTTATTGATCGAGATGTGCAGCGCGGTCGATTTTATGTTTATGCTGTTACGGCGTTTGATGGTCGGCAAGAAAGCGACACAAGTGTTTATGTGTTAGGGGTCCCGAAAGCGTTGCCGCGCCTGCTCTCTGCAGAGTATGACGCTGATGATCATTTACGTCTTCGCTTCAGTGAGGCGTTGCAAGACGCGCCGCTCAATCCAGCTTGGTTTGAAGTTCAAAAGTCAGGAAGCCTACCGATGTATCCCTCATCGGCAATTTTGGCGCGTGGTGCTAGAGAGGTTGTGCTCTCATTTCAACGTGCGCCATTAGACACGGGGCGTTACACTGTGAGCGTGAATGATGCCGTGCGCGACATTTTTAATGCTCGTCTTGCCGCAGCTTTTCGCACCGTATCGTTTGAAGTGCAGCGTATGTCAGCCTCTGCCTTCTTTGTGCTCTCTCGCCGCGTGCTGGCTCCAGACCAAGTCGAACTTATCATGAGCAAACCGATTGAAGCTGCATCAGCGCAAGTGCTTGAGAATTATGATGTGCGCCCTAGTGGAAGCATTGTCGGTGTCGAAGTTGATAATCATGAAAATCGCTTACGCTTACGTCTTGCAGGTCGGCAAATTGGAGCACTTGGTGTCTCGGTTTCTATTGCGCTGCGCAACTTACGCGCTACGGATGGCACACTGATTGACACAGCTTCGAGCGGGAATGTGGTTGTCTTTTCTGAAGTCAAAGAAGATTTGTCAGGCGTTTTCACCTATCCCAATCCTTACCGCAAAAGTGCAGGCGTAGATTTTGTAATGTTTGCCAATCTTACGCGCAAAGCTACGATTGAAATTTTGACTCTCACAGGGCGCGTCATCAAGCGCATTGAGCACACAGGCGAGACTGGCGGCGCACGCTGGTTTTTGGATACAGAGCAAGGCGAGAAGGTCTCATCTGGCATTTATCTTTACCGCGTTACGGCAGAAGGCGTACCTGAAAAAGTTGGCAAACTTGCTGTGGTACGCTAAGCGAAGTTATAGGCTATGCCTCATGAATGCAGCGTGCGGCAGTGCACAGTGATTTTTCTAGATATCTCAAGGTGCAGTAGATGCGGCGGGCACTTCGGCGGGCACAGGCTTTGCAGCAAAGTTGGCAAGCATTTCCAAGACTTTGTCTTGCAATTCTTCGATGTTACGCCGTGCTTGTGTGAAGTTCATTGCCATCAGTGAGAAGGCAAACCATTCGCCATTTTCGCCATAGAGATAGCCAGAGAGTGTGCGCACACCAGAGAGATAACCTGTTTTGGCAAAGATGCGCTTTTCGGCTGCAGTCTTTCGCAGTCGATCTATTAGTGTCCCATCGTAGCCTGCAATTGCCAGCGTTTTAAGGAAGTTTTCGAATTTATTGGAATTGTACAACCAGCGCAGCAGGCTCACAATCGCATCAGGGGAGATGCGGTTTTTACGGCTCAGTCCGCTTGCATCGAAGCCTAGAAATTCATCGAACTTGACACCTGCCATTGAGAGGACTTTGCGTATAGCTTGCAATCCTGCTTCCAGTGAGCCTTTGCTGCCACCTTGATAAGCCGCACCAACAGTGCGCAAAACTTGTTCTGAGAGATAGTTGCTACTTTCCTTTTGCAGATAGCTTAAAAATTTCAATGAGCGGGGGTGAAGTATAGCGTGCTATGAGTCGCAGGGAATCGCGTGCAAAGTTTTCGTGCGGAAGTTTGCGTCGAATTTCTCCTTCAATGCGAATTCCCTTTTGCGAGAGTGTTTCAGTTAGCACTGTCAGAAAATACATTGCGGGCTTTTCGATTGCAATTTTTTCGCTGTATCCACGCTTTTGTGTGATAGGCAATTCACCTGAAATGACAATAGTGTTTGTTCCAATCGCACGTGTGATCATCAGAGTGCGGCGTGCATTTTTCGCTGAGGTTACAGCATTATTTTGAATGGACACAAATCCTGTTGCAGGCGTGAGCACAATTACTGGCGCTTTGCCTACGGTATCGGCTGGGAAGGCTTGCACGAGAATTGAATTTTCATTGAATGACAGTGCAGAAATTGGTGCTGCCATACCGTAGGACAGATCATCCCATTCCAAGCCTGTAGCGTAGTCGCCATCGCCGCCGAACCAATCTTGTGAAGTTTGCGAGATCTCGAAGGCGCTGTCGTCGCCAATCAAATTGCCTTTGATGACTGAAATGCCGGCTTTGAGCAAGCTATCAGCAACTGCCTCGAAAAATTTTGTCGGGGAAGGATTATCAGGCACTTCTGGTTGAAGCCATTTACCTGAGAGGCAAGGGTTACCATCGCTGGTCACAATCAGGTCGCCGTTCAGGGCACCGATGTTGTCGGGTGTGCGTACCAGACTGCCTCTTGCGAAAACAGATGTTGAGTAACAAAAGGCGGTGTCAAGGTAAGTCAATGCGGCAGCGACGGTCAAAAGTTTTTGGTTAGAGGCAGGAATAAAATTCTTTTCGCTAAGCTGTTTGAACAAGACTTCTTTACGGCTAAGTGATTCAATGCGCACACCCCAGAGCACGTGTTGCATTGAAGGGTCTGCAAACAGTTGCTCCAAGTCTTGCTTCAAGGCTTTGACTTTCTGCTGTTCTTCTTTGGAGCGCCGTGGGAGCGTTTTGTGCGCAAACATTTCTTTTTGGAAAATCACCTGCGCACCCACGAGCACGGGCTGAGTCAGAAGCACAAACCAGACCGCAGTACTTAGCATAAGCGGATAGCAAAGGGGTCGCCACATAGTGTCTGATCTTGTGCCGCAGAGGCAATTTTGCAATTAAATAAACAATTTGCCCCTGCAATCAGGCTTGCAAGGGCGCATTTTGACTTCAAGCAGCAAAACTTGCTTACAAATTGAACTCTTTTTTGACAATCTCAGCATTTTTCTTTTCAGTTGGGTCTTTCAAACCAAGTTCCACGTACTTTTTGAGCATGGGTATGGCTTCAGCTTTGCGTCCTGCATCAATCAGCGCTGTTGCAAGGTTGTAGTATCCTAGTGCGTAATCAGGGTTATCATCGACCACTTTTCTGAGCACTTCAACAGCTTCACGCGCACGGCGGGTGTCTTTGAGGAAGAGTCCGTAGTTAGTGCGTGGCGCCACATTGCGCGGATTGGTGTTGAGTGCAACCGCTTTCTTGAATGCTTCATCTGCTTTTTTGAGTTCGCCTGCTTCGGCACAGACATCAGCATAACGCATGTAGTTTGGCAAATTGCGCGCATCCAAGCCTGCTTTCTCCATTGAGGCAATGGCTTTCTCATAGCCTGCTATTATTTTTGCATAGTCTTCTTTGCTTGGTTTAGGCAGACCTTTAGCTTTTGCCCGTGCACGGTAGGCTTGTTCTAAGTTGTAAACTGACTTTTCGTTACCCTCAATGTTTTCATCGTTGCGGTTGCGCAGCAATGCTGGTAAGTAGGCATCGACAGATGCTTCAAAGTATCTGATAGCCTCGTCAAATTTCTTTTGGGCTTGCAGTTGAATGCCCGCTTGACGTGCGATTTTTGCATAGAGCGACGGAAACTCATCTTTGATTTGCTCAGCATAATAGACCGCAGAATCGGCTTTGCCCGGCAGCATCATGTAGCAGTTTGCAATGTAGTTATGGAAGCCGACATAGAGGTTTTGGAGAGAATCTCTCACGGCTTTTTCACCCTGAAATGGGGGCTTAGGCAGCATACTCAAGCCTTGCAAAAAGACGGGAATGGCTTCGTTGGGGTAGCCTGTGCCTTGTAAGAAAAGACCATAGTTATTGATGGCATCAATGTTGGTTGGGTCTTCTTTAACCGCTTCCTGCATCATTTTGAGGGCTTTGTTCTGCAGAATCTCAAGTTCGGCTTCAATTTTCTTAGCTTGTTCAGGTGTTGCAGTTGCCAGCATGGCTTGTTTTTCTTGATAGTCTCTGTACTCGAGCAGTGCTGCCTTCATTTTGTCGTTGGAGCGCTCACGCGGCGTGCCGCAACCCATCAATACCAGTTCAGAAAATACCAAGCATAAGAGAAGTGGCAGCAGGAAAAGTTTTTTCAGCATAGTTTGTATGGTTTTAGTTCAATTTGTCTGATTCCAAGTTGTCTGATACTCTCTAAAGACATTTGCAAATTTACGATATGATTTGCGTCAATACGATTTTGCGATGTGCAGCGGAGAAATGTAGGTCCCTATGTCTCTTTGTCTAAGCGTGCGCAAAGATGCGCTACTTCTGCAGCTGAAAGGTATCGCCACTCCCCTCGCCTTAAGCCCTCAATACCTAAGCCTGCATAGCGAATGCGCTCAAGTTTTTTGACCTCATAACCCAGTGACCAGAACATGCGGTGCACTTGACGATTTTTCCCTTCACTTAATGCTATCCACACCACAGAACCATCGCCCAAAATTTTGGCTTTGCATGGGCTTACCTTTTCACCTGTATCTTTCAAACGCAGTCCCCCAGTGAGTTTCGGCAGGTCAGCGCGCAGAAATTTTTTATCAAGTGTTGCCAGATACTCTTTCTCAATGCCGTGTGCTGGGTGCATGAGTTTATTTGCAAACTCACCATCGTTGGTCAGGAGCAAAGCGCCCGTCGTATTGCGATCTAATCGTCCAACAGGATAGACACGCTCATCAAGACCCACGATATCCACCACCGTCTTTCGTTGCCGCTCATCGCTATTTGTCGTTATAACATCTTTGGGCTTATTGAGTAGAATATACAACTTTCGCTTCGGCTCTTGAAGTCGCTTACCTTCGACAATCACCTCGTCTTTGAAGCGGTGGATTTTGAAGCCCAGTTCCCTGACCACATTGCCATTGACGATGACCTCGCCATTTGCAATCAGTTCATCGGCTTTACGCCGTGACGCTACACCACAGAGCGAAATAAACTTGTTTAGGCGAATCAGTTCGCTCTGCTCTGTTTTGCGTTGGGTACGCGTCTGAACCTTAGCACTTGCTGCTGCTTGTGGCACAAGACGGCTTACATCTGAATTTGTCTTGCGTGTCGAACGGCGTTGCTTCTTGCGTTCAGTTGCAGTACTAGTCTTCATCGCTATCAGCAGACTTTTTGTCGTCTTTATCGAACTCGACTTTGAGACGCGCATTCATTTCCTGTTGCACAAACAGCTGCGCTTCAGTTTCACGCATCAGTTCTTCGATTTCGCGCGGCTTAGGCAAATCCGAAAGTGAGCCTAAGTTGAAATAGTCCAAAAATTCCTTGGTTGTGCCATAGAGGAGTGGCTTACCGACACCTTCGCCGCGTCCGCAGACTTCAATCAAATTGCGCTCTAAGAGCATTCGAATCACATAGTCAGCATTTGTGCCGCGTATGGCTTCAATTTCAGCTTTTGAAATCGGCTGACGGTAAGCAATAATTGCCAGCGTCTCTAATGCTGCTTGTGAAAGCCTGCGCTGCAACTTTGGCTGCATCAGTTTTTGAATCGTGGGGTGAAACTGTTTCTCTGTAAGAAATCGATACCCTTGTGCAATATGGCGAATCCGAAACGTGCGTCCTGTGCGTTCATAGTCTTGATTGAGTTCATCAATCATCTGCTCAATATCCAAATCGGTGAATCTTTCTTGACCAATCGCTTGGCGAATGATTTTAACTGGTAACGCTTCATCGCTTGCAAAAATCAAGGCTTCAATTTGCTGCTTGCAATCTTGGCGAAGTAAAATTTCCTGCGCGTCTCTTTGCACTTCTAAGGGTTCCGCTTGGCTTGACTCAACGCCATTTTCGTTCTGAGCATCTTTCTGCGCTTCAAGCGCTGCATCTAAAGGTGCCGCAGTTCCATTTTGCTCATAGCCTTGCGGCGTCTCAAAAGGCATATTGTGTTGCTGTTCCAAGTTTGATTTGGTACTTGATTTCAGAAAGTTAGTTTTCAGAGAATTTGACGGCGCAATATAACGACCTTGATAGCTTAGCCCAAGCCCTTGAGCAGCTCTTCAGGCTGGCACTCTATGCACTCACCACTTGCCAGTGGCTGTGAGTTTAATTTGGGTGGATTGCAGAGCAGATTCAAGCGCAACCCAGCAAAGCCAATTCGCACCAAGTGCTCGACTGTGTAACCGATGGCTTCAAAGAGTCGGCGCACCTGACGGTTTTTCCCTTCACTTAGTGTGAGTTGAATTACTCTGGCGCTTTGCTGCACGATGTCACGGGGTTGTGCCACATAATGCTCTCCTCTGGCTTTAATTTCTACGCCGCTCTGCAATTGCTCTAAGGCACTCGTTGTCAGTGATTTGTTCAGTGTGGCAAGGTAAGTTTTTGGCACGCCGTTTTCAGGCGCAGTGAGAAAGTTGGCAAGCTGATTGTCATTGGTAAACAGCAGTAACCCTTCAGTATCTTTATCCAATCGTCCGACAGCAAACAGCCGCTCTGTGATATTCTGCCTGATTAAAAATGGACGCAAATCGTCGTAGACCGTTGCTCTACCGAGCTCATCTCTGTGCGTCGTAACAACACCTCTACGCTTATTCATGACCACATAGCGCAATGTTTTTTTAGGCAAAGGGGTCTCTACGCCAACAACTTCAATTTTTGCATTGAGTGCCACCAGCAGCTCGGGCGACTGCGCCACTTTCCCATTGACTCTGACTTTGCCCGACTCAATCCAGCGCACGGCTTCTTGGCGTGAACAAATACCTTGCTTCGACATCACGCGTGCCAACGAGCGACGTTTTACCTCAGCACAATGGTTTATGACTTCTGCTCTTTTCATGTCTTATCAGAGCACAAACTCTTCGAGTACTTGCTTAAGTAGTTTATTCGTCCGATTTTTTGCAGATGCGTGCCGTACCGTGCAACTCATGTTTTCTTTACGCTACTTCATCCACTTTCTTTTGCGCAAGTGCACGCGCCACTGCCTCGTTCATGACTGCTTGTGCAAACGGCGTCGTTATCGCATTAGCTTTTTCTATCAGCTCCGTGATTTTCTGACGCTCGCTGCCCTCAACCGCTTGCTTTAAGTCAGCCAGCACAGCATAAATGGCTTCTTGTTCGTGCTTAGGCAACTGTGCAAATACCTCAGATTCTTGCGCTATCTGCTTTTCAATTGCCGAAATCATGCCACGCGCTTCTACTTGCGCCTCAATCAACAAGCGTTGCTCTACATCTTCTTTAGCATGCGTGAAACCATCGAGCAGCATTTTCTCGACTTCCTCATCTGTGAGCCCGTAAGTGGGTTTTACCGTAATCGACTGCTCTTTGCCTGTACGCTGATCTTTAGCCGAGACGGTAAGTACACCGTCAGCATCAATAGCAAACATCACTAAAATTCTGGGCATCCCTGCAGGCAAGGGCGGCAGCGGTCCCAGCGTAAATTTGGCGAGACTGCGATTGTCTTTAGCCAGCTCGCGCTCGCCTTGCAAAATGTGAATGTCTATACCGGTCTGGTTATCGACAGAGGTTGTAAACTCCTGTGCCACTTTAATTGGCACTTTGGTATTGCGTGGAATAATTGGCACAAACACGCCACCAACGGTCTCAATGCCCAGTGAAAGTGGTGTAATGTCCAAGAGCAGGACATCATCAGTATCACCTGAAATGACGCCGGCTTGCACCGCTGCACCCAGTGCCACGACCTCTTCAGGATTAAGCGAATCATACGGTTTCTTGCCGCCGAAGATCTCTGAGACAAACTTCTTGACAAATGGAGTGCGCGTTGAGCCACCGACAAGCACCACAGCATCAATCTCGCTTGCTGAAAGTCCAGCATCTTTCAGGGCTTTGAGACAAGGCTGTTTTGTGCGCTCTACCACGGGCAAAATGATACGCTCAAATTCTTCGCGCGAAATTTTGCGCTTGAAGTCTTGTCCGCAGATATCCACATGCAGTATTGCTTCAGCCTTGTCGGTTAGCTCGCATTTGACGCGCTCGCACTCAAGGCGCAAGCGTTGCTTGATTTGGGCATTGGAGAAAATATCGAACCTGAGTGCCTGTTGAATTTCCTCTGCCATGGCAGCCAGCAAGGCTTGGTCTAGGTCATCACCGCCAAGGTGTGTGTCACCATTGGTGGAGAGCACATCAAAAATACCATCCTCGAGTTTCAAGATGGAAATATCAAATGTGCCTCCGCCGAGATCATAGACCGCAATTGTCCCATTTTTGGTTTTGTCTAAGCCATAGGCTAAGGCAGCAGCAGTTGGTTCATTGACAATGCGCAAGACTTCCAAGCCTGCAAGTTTGCCGGCGTCTTTTGTGGCTTGGCGTTGTGCATCGTTGAAATACGCTGGTACTGTAATTACGGCTTTTGTAACAGGCTCTTCGAAGTAATCGTCTGCCCAGCGCTTGAGTTCGCGCAAAATCATCGCCGAGATTTCAATCGGTGTAAAGTAGCGCGTTTCCTTGCCGTTGCTAATTTCAATTTTGCAGATACGCTCCGACTCACTTTCACTGATGCGGTAATTCAGATGCGGGAGTTCCTCTCTGACATCGCTAAAAGATCTTCCCATCAACCGTTTGACTGAATACACCACCCGATCGGGATGTTCTGACAGCAATTCTTTTGCACCCGTGCCTACAATCGGCGTGAAATCTTCGCCAAAATAAACCACAGAGGGCACAATGCGTTCTTTGGTGTACTTGTTGGAGATAATCGCTGGGCTATCGCCGTGCATGTAGGCTACAAGACTATTGGTTGTACCTAAGTCAATACCAATGATACGTTCTTTTTTGATGGTGCCTGTGCGAATGTCAATTGGAATCGTCGCCATACTTTTTGAATTAAAGTTGATAAAATTTGTTAAAGTAACGACAGAGTTAGGTCAAATCGTTGCAGCATGATGTAGTTTCATTGCCTGCTTTGTGCGTGTACTCATGTTGATCATGCTAAACGCAACTATGGCAGAGATTATACCAGCAGCAGAATAGGAACACCGTAGAGATAGGACACAAGGTTATTTCAAGAGCAAGCAAGGTTGAAAGCTATCAAAGTCAGTCGGTTACTGGCTTTTTCACTATGTGTATTCACGTTTTTTAATCGTAAAATGAAATTCAGCGCCTTTCCCCAGTTCAGATTGAATCCAGATTTTACCCCCATACTGCTCCACGATTTTTTTGACAATAGCAAGTCCAACGCCAGAACCGGGTTGGTCGCTCTCGCCACGCTCGAAGAGCCGAAAGACTTTCTCGAAATCTTTTTGTGCAATACCAATACCATTATCTTTGACCACGATTTCATGCATCTCGAGGTGGTCAATAGCATAAACAGATATGCACGGGTCTTTGACACGCGCAGTGTATCGGATAGCATTGCCAATGAGGTTTGTCATTACCTGTTCCAAGCGTCGACGTGGAAAGTGCACGGCTGGTAAATCAGGTGAAATGTTGATTTTGGCTCGCTGTGCTTCAATGTGTCCCCGATAATTCTCAATAATAGACGACGTCATTTCATAAAGATATATGACATCCATCTTGACGGTCTCACGCCCGACACGCGACAAATCCAAGAGTTCCATAATCATATCTTCCATTACCTTTGCATTGTAGCGAATGCGTTCTAGTGCAAATCGTGCTTCGTATTGCAGCTTATCGTAGTACAGCTCTTGCACTTGTGAAGCAAAGCCTTGAATAGAAATCAGTGGGGCTTTGAGGTCATGCGAGACAGAGTAGACGAATTGTTCGAGTTCTGCGTTTTTTTCAGCCAGTGTTTTATTGGCTTCAGCAAGCGCATCACTGAGTTTTTTGCGGTAAAGTCCCTCAGCAAGTTCACTGGCAAGAATGCGCACCAAGCGTTTATCATCTTCTGAAAATCGATGCTGATGCAGTGAGAGAATCTGCAGCACACCTTGCAATTGTTCTGCTGCAATAAGAGGCACCGTAAATAGACTTCGACCTGCCACACGTATCAAATACTCTTCAACATCTTTTAGGCGTGGCTCTTTAAGTACATCTTCGACAAAGATTTCTGATTTTGTTCTTACCACTTCTGGCGCAATGCCCTTTGCCAGCTCTTTTGTCGTATAGACTTGCGCACTTTCAGGCAAATTGTACTCGTTAGAGTGTGCTAAGAACAGTTTTTTGTCGACTCGTCATATCGGTAGAGCAAGAGAAACGCTGGCTCAAAGAGTGAGCGTAGTTCTTTTGAGACTCGCTCAGCAACTTCAGCAATTGTCTCAGACTGATTAAAAATTTCGCTGACTTTGATGACGACTTCACGCTCTAAGCGAGAGCGTTTTTCCAGTGTTACATCTTGCATCAAGATTTTGAATCCACCCGAGATGGACAGTGTTCCAAAAATCAGCGGTGAGAACTCTGCTTTGAAAAAGTGTGTCTCGCCCGAAAGATCATCAAGTGAGAGCTCTATTTGCGAGATTTCGCCTGATTGTGTCACCTGCGCAGCCTCGATAAAGCGCTCGGCATCTTCAGGTGAGAGTCGACTGAGCAAATTAAACTCCTGTAAACTGTTTCTATCCCAACCCAAAAATATCTCAACTGCACGATTGATTTCGATTACACGGTAATCTGATGTGCAAATGAAAATCAGTTCAGCTGTAGAATCAAAAAGGCTACGGTACTGCAGCTCCGCAAAGAGCAATTCTTCCGTGCGCCGCTTGACTGTATCCGCTAAAGACTGATTGTAGAGTTGCAGCCGGCTATTGGCGTCATTGAGCGATTCAGTAGCTTTTTGCAGCGACTCGGCTAACTCACGATTACGCTTGACCACACGATACACCACGCTTCCGATTACTGCACCAATCAGCGAGCCTCCCAAAAAAGCCAACAAAGTCGTAATCACTTCTGAGAAGTTGAGGTAGATGAGCGACACACTGAAGATCAATGCGCCCAGCATGCATAGAAAGAAGGCAAATAACCCGAGTTGTACTTCATTGAGCTTAAGAGCCGTACGCAGGGTATTGACCACTCTTTCTAACATTTGCTTCTATCACGTTTTGGTCAAAGCAGTAATGATTGTCTCCGGTTTGATGCCCTCTGATTCTGCACTAAAATTTGTCAGCAATCGATGCCGCAGCACAGGTAAGGCGACCGCTTGCACGTCGGCAATATCAGGCGTGTAGCGCCCGAAGAGCAGGCAGCGCGCCTTTGCTCCTAAAATCAAATACTGCGAGGCACGCGGACCTGCACCCCAACTGACAAACTGCTTAATCATCTTGTCGTCGGTGCTTTGCGGACGTGTTTTGCTTACTAGCCGCACCGCATACTCAATGACATTGTCTGAGACTGGCACATCGCGCACGAGTTTTTGAAACAAAAGAATTTTCTCGGCATTCATTACCTTCTGCAGTACTGGCTTCTCAGACGACGTCGTGGCTTTGACAATTGCTTTTTCTTCTTCGAACGAAGGATAATCAATCCAAAGATTGAACATGAAGCGATCGAGCTGTGCTTCAGGTAAAGGATATGTACCTTCTTGCTCAACTGGGTTTTGTGTAGCCAACACGAAAAACGGCTCGGGCAGCGCATAACGCTTGCCTGCCGATGTCACCTGGTGCTCCTGCATGGCTTCGAGCAAAGCCGCTTGTGTTTTCGGCGGCGTACGGTTGATTTCATCAGCTAAAACCACGCTTGCAAATAACGGACCCTGAATAAATTTGAAAAACTTCCTGCCCGTCTCGTGATCTTCCTCCAAAATCTCCGTACCCGTGATATCCGAGGGCATTAAGTCCGGCGTGAATTGAATGCGGCTAAAACTTAAGTCCAAAATTTTGGCGAAGGTCGAAATAAGCAATGTCTTGGCTAGTCCGGGTACCCCCACCATTAGGCAGTGACCGCGAGCCAGAATCGTCATCATCAGTTGCTCAATGATCTCATCTTGACCGATGATGACTTTGTGAATTTCAGCTTTAAGTGTCTTGTATGACGCTGCAAGTTCTTCTGCAAGCGTCAGTGTTGGCGTTGATGGTTGCATGGATTTGAATGAGTTAAAGCGCACCAGTCTGCGGGCTTTGCGCGTCGTTTTGACTAATGCTTGAAACGCAATACACTGCCGGCTACGCTAAGAGGTCATTGAGTATTACTACCGTCGGGCACGACAAGGTCGCCAAACTCCTCTAAGTCCGCACGTACAGCGTCAGCGTCGCCTGCAACGACATGCGTTAAGCAACTAGGATGAATATACATTTTTGCCGCATTAGACACATCTTCGAGCGTCAAGCGTTGCAGTTGTTCAACATACACGTTGTAGTAGTCTTTGCTCAGTCCATAGAGTTCAATCGTGGCAAGGCGACTGAGAATGGTCTCGGGAGATTCGTTCTGAATAATGAAGTTGCCTGCAATGTAGCTTTTAGCGTCTTGAAGTTCTTCTTCACTCACGCCATGCTCAATGATTGCTTGAAGTTCGCTCAGAATATCTTGTAAAGCCTGTTTGGTTACCTCTTTGCGCACCTGCGTGAAAATGTAAAAATCTCCAAGCTCTCGCTTTGCATCAAAAGCGCTACGAATGTTGTAGGTGTAGCCGCGCTGCTCACGCAGTCTGAGATTGAGGCGCGAGCCGAAATAGCCACCCAGAATCATGTTCATCACATAGCATTTTAGGTAGTCTGGATGAGCACGCGCAATAGAAAGATGCCCGAGCATCAGCACCGATTGTACAGCGCCTTCTTTTTGTACCAAAATCACACGCGGTGAGTTAGGACGCGTAGGAATAGGAAAATTGCTTGTTACAAGCGCCTTAGCTGACCACTCACCAAATGCCTCAGCCAGTTTTTCAACAATCTCTTGCGCTTTGACATCGCCTGCGACAACTATGAAACTGTTATTCGGCACGACATACGTCTCATAAAACCTCACAATTGCCTCGCGCGTCAGGGCTTGAAGTGCCTCTTCTGTGCCCAGCATCGGTTGCGAATACGGATGCGGTTGATAGATCGCTTTTGTAAGTGCATCACTAGCTAAGTGAGTTGCATCAGATTTCGAGAAGCGCAGACGATTCAGACTTTGTTGGCGTACAAACTCAATTTCTTTTTCTTCAAAAGTTGGATTTAGCACTACATCACTCATCAATGCTAGCCCTCGGTCTAAATACTTGGTCATAATTGACAGCGACACTGATGCACTGTCAATCCCCGCAAACGCCCCCAGCTCCGCACCCAGTAAGTCAACTTCATCGGCAATTTTGCTCAGCAGTACGCGAGCGTGTGCCTTGCATCAACAGCGCGAAAGCGAACATAGAGGCTTTTTGATGCGTGCCATCATACAGCGCCCCTGCATGACTGTAGAGGCGTATAGAGACCACGGGCGTATCATGTTGCTCATAGACCATAATTTTCAGACCATTTGGCAACATGGCTTCATGCCAGGTCGGGAAATCGACGCGGATTGGAGATTTTGGTTGTGGCGGTTGAGAACGGTCGAGAAACGGCAGCGAAGTTAGCGGCGTGTCCATCATCGGGTCAATGTCGTTTGGCGGTTAGAAACTCCTGAACTCTGGCGAGGCATTTGCACAAAGTACCGAAAGAGCAATAAAAAATGAAAGCCGCTTTAACATAGCGGCTCTTTGGGCGTGCGCGGGAGGAGATTTGAACTCCTACGCCTCGCGGCGCTACCACCTCAAAGTAGTGCGTCTACCAATTCCGCCACCCGCGCAGTTTGGCTGCCACTGGCAGCCGCCGTCCTTTGGAGAGGAAGCGTGAGCATAGATGGACTCGAACCATCGACCCTCTCATTAAAAGTGAGATGCTCTACCAACTGAGCTATATGCTCATCCATTTGGCTGCTTGTGCAGCTTAGTCAAGGAATCTGTAAGATATGAAACTTCAAAAAAACTTACAAAGTTTTCTTTGCACTTGCGCTTACTTGTTAGCGTATCTCAAACGCTTCTTATGGCGATTCTTGCGGCGTCTTTTTTTGCGCTTGTGCGTCGCCATCTTATGGCGCTTGCGCTTTTTTCCACAAGGCATTTGTTCTTGTTTTCAGTTAGTTTCCAAAAAATCGGACTGCAAAGATAGGCTCTCGTCGATGAATTTCAAAACAAAAACTGCATTTTTT
The DNA here is from genome assembly GCA_002763895.1 of [Chlorobium] sp. 445. NCBI lineage: Bacteria > Pseudomonadati > Chlorobiota > Chlorobiia > Chlorobiales > Chloroherpetonaceae > [Chlorobium] sp. 445. The sequence continues at coordinate 43,431 of NSLH01000003.1, read as the reverse complement.
CTCATGCTATCTTTTTGCTGGCGCACCGCTCTTGCCGCGCAACTTTCTGCGCTTGCGCTGCTGCTTGCTGCTACCATGCTATGGAGCTGCAACAAAGTGTCTTCTGCCGAACTTCTTACACTCGAGCAGGGCACTCAGCGTGATTCCACCCAACACGAGCGCTATCAATACACACCATTCCCCAGCGCCGATGGCATCGGCAAAATTTATATGGGCAGAGAAATCGCAAAAGTGATGGGACACCTTGGCGCCACATGGCTCGAGCGACCTGAACGCTTCTTTGAAGAGCGTCCCGACCTTGTGCTTGAAGCTATGCAACTTAAACCTACTGATGTCGTGGCTGATATTGGCGCAGGCACAGGCTACTTCACGTTTCGCATTGCTGAGCGCGTTCGCCAAGGCAAAGTGTATGCGGTCGATATTCAGCCAGAGATGCTCGAGATCATCACAGCACGCATGCAAGCACGCCATGTGCAAAATGTCATTCCCACGCTTGGCTCTCCGCAAAATCCAAACTTACCAGAAAATGCCATTGATATCGTGCTGCTCGTCGATGCTTATCACGAGTTTGAATATCCCTTTGAGATGATGCACGCTCTTGTGCGCTCACTTAAAGTTGGTGGCAAAGTCATTCAAATCGAATATCGTGCCGAAGATGATACTGTACCTATCAAGCCCCTACATAAGATGAGCCAAGCGCAAGTCAAAAAAGAGATGCATGCAGTTGGCTTAAAATGGCTTGAGACTCAAAGCGGCTTGCCATGGCAACACATCTTTATTTTTGAAAAGCCCGCACCGTAATGCGCTCACTGCAAAGTGCAAGTTGGAATTGCTTGCTGTCAAGATGTCAAGCGCTTCACGCTGCACAAGCTTCATGAGACTGTAACTGCATTGGCTCCAAAAAATTATGTATTTTCACGCCGCACAGTTTAAGCGCATGAGTCTGTCTTGCGCAAGATTTCAATCATCATTTTCCAATAACTATGAATTTTGCAGTCTGTCTTAACCAAGTTCCTGACACCTCTACTCGCGTTAAAATTGCGCCTGATGGGCAGCACATTGAGCAGGCAGGGGTCAATTTCGTCATCAATCCTTACGATGAATTTGCGCTAGAAGAAGCACTCAAATTGCGCGAGAAATTTGGTGGCAGTGTCGTACTCTTTAGTGTCGGTGGTGAGGAGTTTCAAGCAAACATCCGTAAAGCCTTTGCGATGGGTGCCGACAAAGCCGTGCTCATCAAATCCAATGTGAAAGATTCTTTTGGTGTGGCGTTTGTTTTAGCACACGCTATCAAACAACATTTTGGCGGTGTGCCCGATATGATATTGCTTGGCAAAGAATCCACAGATTTCAACGATGCGCAAGTCGGACCCATGATTGCTGAACTTTTGGAGTTACCTGCCGTAACCGTGGCAGTTTCATTGCACACTGACGGCAAGGTTGCCACAATTGAGCGTGAAATTGAGGGCGGTAAAGAAATTGTTGAAGTATCTTTGCCCTTTGTGCTTACGGCGCAAAAAGGCTTGAACATTCCGCGTGTGGCTAATATGAAAGGTATTATGGAGGCTAAGAAAAAACCGATTGAAACACTGGAGATTGCAGCGCCTGAAGCATCTAAAGTGCGTCTTATTCGCCTTGAGAAACCCGTCGAAAAACAAGCCGGGAAAATTCTGGATTCACCAGCCGAACTTGTTGATAGACTTCATCGTGAAGCTAATGTGGTATAGCGATACTGTGCCGGCTGGTCTTTCATTGAGTATTTCAAACTTAACCTAAACATTTTTGAGTATGTCAAAAGCTGTTGTCTTTATTGAGCAGCGCGGCAATGTCATCAAGCGCGCTTCGTTCGAGGCTTTAAGCAAAGCCAGCGAACTTGCTCAAGAAGTTTATGCTGTTGCCATTGGCAGCGACTTAAAAAGTGCTGTTCAAGATTTGGGCAAATATGGTGCCTCAAAGGTTTTTCTTTTCGAGCATCCATCGCTTCTAAATTATTCAGCATTGGCGTATTCCAAATTGGTGGCGCGCATCACTAAAGAAGAATCCGCCCAGCTTGTCTTGCTTGCGGCAACTGCGATGGGCAAAGACCTTGCCCCGCGTCTTTCTATTCGCCTTGGTGCAGGACTTGCCAGTGATGTTATCGAAGTCAAAGCCGAAGGCGATAACATTCTAGCCAAGCGATACGCCTACTCAGGTAAAGCTATTGCTACTGTGCAACTTGAAACGCCGGTCAAAATCTTGAGTCTTCGCCCGAATGTTTTTCCTATCAACTCCAACTTGAATCGTACTGCAGAAATTGTGCACTCAACCTACAGCCCTGACGACAGCGACTTAAAAGCGGTGGTGAAAGAAATCGTTGCTTCAGCAGGCAAGTTGGATGTAGCGGAAGCGGATATCGTTGTCAGCGGCGGTCGTGGCTTGCGCGACCCCAACGGCGAAGGCAAAGAAAATTGGCAAAATCTTGAAACGCTGGCAAGTGTCTTAGGTGCAGCTGTTGGTGCAAGTCGTGCCGTCGTTGATGCTGGGTGGCGCCCGCATTCCGAACAAGTCGGACAGACAGGTAAAGTCGTCTCGCCGAAACTTTACATCGCTTGCGGCATTTCAGGCGCCGTGCAACATCTTGCTGGCATGGCATCATCAAAAGTCATTGTGGCTATCAACAAAGACAAGGATGCACCGATTTTTCAAATTGCTGACTATGGTATCGTCGGTACGGTAGAAGATGTGTTGCCAAAATTGACCGAAGAGTTTAAGAAAGTGCTTGTGCATCAGTAGCATAAGTGCATACGCAAGTGTTCTTTACATGTACTACTTGCTTTTTCTACACTGTTTGGTGTATCTTCAAAAAATGACAAACTTCATTGACGCTTCGAACTTCAACGACACTGAGAGAGTATTATGAAGAAAATTCAAGTCGATATACTTGGTCTTTCCAGCAGCCCACACAACAATGGCGCTTATGCGCTCATACTCTTTGAAGTGGGCGGCAAGCGCAAGTTACCCATCATCATCGGTGGCTTTGAAGCGCAAGCCATTGCACTCAAGCTAGAAAATATCAAAGCACCGCGCCCGTTTACACACGATTTGATTCGCAACATCACCGATACGTTCAACATCAACATCTCTGAAGTGATGATTGATGAACTGCGCAATGAAACTTTCTTTGCAAAAGTCGTGTGCGAACTCTCTGGCGTCGTTCACGAAATTGATGCACGTCCTAGTGATGCTATTGCGCTGGCGGTACGCTGCGATGCCCCTATCTTCGTCTCCGAAGAAGTGATGAACGAAGCGGGCATCATTGATGATAAAGCACCAGAACAAAGCGGCTATGGCGTTGGCACGGGCAGTGCTGGGGCAGAAAAACGCGCAACAGCTTCAACACCCATGAGCAAACTCGAGGAGCTTAACGCTAAACTCAATGAAGCTATTGCAAAAGAGGATTACGAAAAAGCTGCCCGTATTCGTGATGAAATTAGCAAACTGCAAAGCCGCTCTTAGTCGGCAATGACGCCATGTCTGGGTCGCCGCCATTACCGACAATTGTAAGTAAATCCTCTGCCATTGCGGTGCGTCCCTACTCACCCAATGACGCAGAGCATTGGGATAGCTTTGTCTGGCAGTCTAACAACGGCACGTTTTTTCACTTGCAACGCTTTCTGAGCTATCACCCAGAAGGACGCTTCACGTTCCACCACTTACTTTTCTATCGTGGCACAACTCTGCTTGCTGTGCTGCCTGCCGCTTTGATGGATAACGGACAGACACTTGAATCCCCAATTGGGGCAAGCTATGGCAGTTTTGTTTTGCCCATGCTCAAATACGCTGAAAATGAACAGCTCGTAGATGCACTCTTGGACTACGCCGCACGTCAGGGGTTCAAAAAAATTTTACTGACACCCGCACCGTTTATCTACCAAAAAAAGCTTATTCAAGACATTGACTATGCCCTTGTCTTCAAAGGCTTCGATTTTGATAGGCACTACATCTCTCATGCAATTCAGCTCGAGAATACGGACAATTTCACCAAGTATTTTTCAAGTACTGTGCGCCGCTACATTCATCAATGCCAGCGCAATCCTGATTTGAGTATTGAACTCTGTGAAAACTATGCCGGTCTTGATGAGTTCTACCCGATTCTCCTAGAAAATAAAGCACGACACGGCGCAAAGCCTACGCACACCTTAGACGAACTCTATCGCCTTAAGCGTCTCTTGCCTGAGCACATCTTTCTCTTTCTCGTGCGTCTTAAAGGCAAAGCGATTGGTGGCTCACTTGTCTTTCTTTGCAATGCGCAAGTTGCACTCTGTTTTTACAACATGCTTGACTACGAATTTGCAGCCTATCACCCGATTCACTATGTAATGAACAAAGTCGTGCACTGGGCAATCAGCAAAGGCTGTAAGTACCTGGACATTGGCGTCTCGCAAAACGTGCAGCATGAAAATCAGATGACCCCCGCTTATTCGCTCATTGAGTTCAAGGAAAAATTTGCTGCCAAAGGCGTGCTGCGCAGCACCTTCAGAAAACTGCTCTGAACTATGGCAACTTACATTTTGCGGCGTGTGCTCATTGCTATTCCCCTTATTTTTGGCGTGCTGACGCTCACTTTCTTCATTGTTCGCTTGGCACCCGGCGACCCTACCACACTCTATCTTGCTCCCGGTGTCAGTCCCAAAGTCGCTGAGCAGTTGCGTGCACAATTCGGTCTAAATGACCCACTTCCGATTCAGTACATCAAGTGGCTCTCAAGTGTTTTGCGCGGCGATTTTGGTCAGAGTTTTAGCTATATGCGCCCTGTCTTCGATGTCATTGCCGATGCTGCACCCATTACGCTAATGCTTTCTACACTTGCACTTTCATTGCAATTTTTTTTCGGGATTTTGCTTGGCGTCATTTCCGCCATCAAGCAGGGGAGTTTTTACGACAGAGGTTTAACGATTTTCGCGCTCTTTCTCTACTCCATGCCCGAATTTTGGCTCTCGCTGATGCTCATTATCATCTTTGCCTTAAAACTTGGCTTGCTGCCTGCCTCAGGATTAGAGAGCGTGGGCGCAGAATTCCTACCGCTTGATGAACGCATCATGGACCGCATCCTGCATCTGATTTTGCCCGTCTTTGTGCTGAGTTTGGGCAGTGCCGCTGGACTTGCCCGTTATGTGCGTGGCAGCATGCTGGAAGTGCTCAAGCAAGACTATGTGCGCACAGCACGCGCAAAAGGCTTGAAAGAAAGCACGGTCATCTACAAACACGCCTTGCGCAATGCGCTTTTGCCTGTGGTTACCATACTTGGCAATTCGTTGCCGATTTTGCTCGGTGGCGCACTCTTTGTGGAAGTCATTTTTGCAATTCCGGGAATGGGACGCGTTACCGTAGAAGCCATATTTGCACGCGACTACCCGCTCATTATCGCCAACACTTTTGTTTCCGCCGTGTTGATTATCTTAGGAAACTTACTTGCTGATGTGCTTTATGCCGTCGTAGACCCAAGAATCAAACTCAGTTAACATGAGAGATAGTAACATGACTAAAAAATTAGCGTTTCAAATCGGGCTGTATGTCTGGTTCGTCGTTATCATTGCAGCCGCCTTACTTTCGCCAAATAAAGTCGGGATGCTCAGCGAGACCACACGCAATATGTACTTTCATGTCCCTATGGCGATTACGGCTGTCGTTGCTTTTCTCACTTCCGTTTGGTATAGCATCGCATATCTGCGCACAAAAGATTTGGAGCACGACATAGCAGCCGAATCCGCCTCAAGCCTCGGCTTTTTGTTTAATCTTTTGGCTATGGTCACCGGCGCGATTTGGGCTAAAGTTACTTGGGGACAATTCTGGCATTGGGACCCACGTCAGACCACCATTTTTCTGGTTTTTCTGATGTATTCAGCTTATTTCGCCTTGCGTGCAAGCGTGCCTACTGCAGAAAAACGTGCTATGCTCTCGAGCGTCTACAGCATTTTTTCTTTCCCTGCCTTAATCTTCCTGTACTTTATTTTGCCGAGAATGGTGCCCGGCTTGCATCCCGGTTCCGATAAAGGCGATGTCAATCCTGCCGTCTCAAGCACCACGGACATAGAAATTCGGTTAATTCTCTACGGTTCCATGCTTGGCTTTATTGCGCTGTTTTTCTGGATGCATAACTTGCGTGTGCGTTCAGCACGACTTGCACAGCATCTTGCCGTTCGCAGTGTTTGACTTTGAGTTTTAGCCCACTTAGAAGTTCGGTGCAAAGTCGCACTCGGCGTAGAAATCTAAAATAATTTTTAGTGCTTCTTCGGGCGTATCGACAAGGCGCATAAAATCAAGGTCGGATGCGGCGATGTAGTGATACTTTTTGAACATTGTGTTTTTTATCCAATCCATCAACCCGCCCCAGAACTCAGAGCCAATCAGCACAACGGGGAATGCTGATGTCTTTTTGGTTTGCATCAGTGTAATGGCTTCGGAGAGTTCATCGAGCGTGCCATAACCGCCCGGCATCACGATAAAGGCTTGCGAATACTTGACGAACATCATCTTGCGCACAAAGAAGTAATTGAATGTAAGCAATTTGTCGGGGTCAATGTAATCATTGGGTTTTTGTTCGTGCGGCAGTTCGATATTGAAGCCGATTGATGCCCCGCCTGCTTTTTTTGCACCTTTGTTAGCTGCTTCCATAATGCCGGGTCCGCCGCCTGAAATTACGCCCAAACCGTTTTGTGCCAGCAGTTCCGCCATGTGCTCCGCCATCTTGTAATACTTGTCGTTTTTTTTGACGCGTGCCGAGCCGAAAATGGTCACCGCAGGACCTAATTCTGACATTTTTTCAAAGCCAGCGACAAACTCTGACATAATACGAAACACACGCCAGCCCTCGTGGCTTAATGCAATCCACGCACGCAGCTTTTCATCGCTGAGATTTGCAGTAGCACTCCACATCACTTTCTGACCATGTTTTGCAAGACCGTTCTTTGGTTTGCCGTTGAGTATCGTTTTGCTTGTGGCATCACTCTCCTTTCTTTTGGCAGATGACGATGCATTCTTTTTTGCAGTGGATTTTGGCATACGGCTAGGCATGATTGATAGATTTTAGTTCCAGCGTGCGCGGCAAACGCGCCGCTACATCACGCTCGTGCGTTACGAGCAAAAGTATGCGATTTTCTTTTGAGGCAAGTTCCAATAAGAGGTTCAACACCGTATCAGCATTTTGCTCATCCAGATTCGCCGTTGGTTCATCAGCTAAGATAATGCGTGGCTCATTTGCAATAGCGCGAGCAATCGCTACACGCTGCTGCTCTCCGACTGAGAGTTCTCGCGGTTTTAGATGCGCTTTTTCACCCAACCCCACAAGTTGCAAGAGTTCTTTAGCGCGGGCTTTGGGCTGCTGCACTTTCTTGGCAAAGCTCATGGCTAACAGCACATTTTCGCAGGCTGTAAGGCTTTGAATGAGGTTAAAAGTTTGAAACACATATCCAATGTTTTCTGCCCGAAACAGATCGCGTTTTGCTTCAGAGAGTTTGGCAATGTCTGTGCCATTGAGGTCAATCATGCCGCTGGTTGGGGTAAGAATACCTGCAATCAAATTCAGCAGTGTGGATTTACCACTTCCTGATCGACCCACTAATGCGAGATGTTCGCCGTCATTGACCGAGAAGTTTGGAATGTTCAGGGTAAGTGTACTCTGAGGAGTGTATTGTTTTATCACATTTTTGAGTGTAATTGGCATAATTTGCGTTTAACTACAAATGTTTGAGTTTGCAAACAAGTTGCAAAATGCAATCGAGCCGACGCTGAAGCAAACTTTATTCAAAGTCATGCTCGAAATACTCTACGGAGCGTTGCAGCCCGTTGCCACGTTGACGCGCCCCACTCTGCGCGGCGATTTTTCAGTAAGGCGCTGCTCGAAAGCTTTAGCAGCATCATAACCATAGTGCTTGAGCAGGTAATTGAGTGCAATCACCTCTGCAATGACCGTGATATTTTTGCCCGGATAAATCGGCAGCTGAATGTGCTGAACATTGACGCCGAGAATGTTGAGAAATTTGGGCTCAAGTCCTGTGCGGTCGTATTCTCGACTTGAATCCCACTCGAGCAGTTCTACTACCACTTCCAAGCGCTTTTGATAGCGAATGGCACGCACCCCAAACATGGCTTGCACATCAATAATGCCGAGCCCACGAATTTCCATAAAATGCCCCACGAGGTTTGTGCCTGAGCCAATCAAGACCGATTCACCTTTACGCGTTAAGACCACCGCATCATCTGCCACCAAGCGATGACCGCGCTCAACCAAATCCAGTGCGATTTCTGACTTACCAATGCCGCTGCGTCCCACAAGCAGCATGCCAATGCCATAGACATCGACCATTGAGCCATGATAAGTTTGATGCGGTGCGAAGTGATCGTCGAGAAAATCAGTAACAAGGTAAATAAATTTCGTAGTCGGCATTTCTGTGCGAAACACAGGTATGCCTGCTTGTGTAGCAAGCTCGATGAGTGCTTTATCGAGCCGATTGCTATCGGTCAAGCAAATGCACGGCATTTTGAACTTGGTGATATTCTCGAAGGCTTGAATGCGTTTTGCAGGTGGCAGGTGATTAAGAAAGCGTGTTTCAGTGTTGCCAAAAATTTGAACGCGCTTGTAAGTAAAAAGGTTGGTAAAGCCTGCCAGCGCCAGCCCTGGACGGTGAATGTCGCGCTCGACTACTTTGCGCTTCGACATATCGACCTCATTGAGGCGCTCGAGCGCAACTCCCATCTTTAAGCTAATCTGATTGTAAAACTCCGCAACGGATATTGAACTTTTTTTTAAGCGGCTTTTTATTGAACTCTATGAGCATCAAACCAGAGATTGTGTGAAAATTGTGTGAAGTAGCACAGTCTTTATCATTAAACAGTTTGGGCGAACAACGTCTGAGACTCCTACGATACGCTGTTCGCCCAAGTTGCTCATTCAAACGACATGATTAGAGATGGCGTACTTTTTCTTTATACTTTTGTAACTGACGGCTGATATGCATTACACAGGCATCAATTGCTTTTTCATACGTCTCTGCAGCCTCTCTGGATACGAAAGTATGGTGATGCACATGAATCGTGATTTCAGCCAGTTTATTGTTGACATAATCATTCTTTTGGTGGTCAAGCACAATATGACAATCCGTAATACCATCATAATACTTCTGAAACTCTTGCACGGCAAGTCGTGCGTATTGCTCAACAGGGTGATGATGTTTCGATGTATGGCGCACCGTGAATTGAATCCGCATTTCTCTTGGGAAATGCTTCTGTCCGTTCAGTTGAGCTCTGTTCATATCGCTTCTCCTTTCGTTGTGATTTAAGAAGACGACGCCCCAAGAAGAACTGTAGGGCTTCGCATATTGGACTGTACTGCTCCAAATCATTATGCTTTGGGATGCGACTGCTGGTAGACCTCCTTCAATCGTTCAAATGTGACGTGAGTGTAGATTTCAGTTGTAGAAAGGTTACTGTGTCCGAGCATCTCGCTAACGTTTCTGAGATCAGCGCCATTGTTGAGCAGATGTGTGGCAAAAGTGTGGCGCAGGACATGCGGGCTTTTCTTTCTCATTTCCGTAATCCCTCCCAGATATTTCTTGACGAGCCGTTGCACTAGCATTGGATAGACGCGCTCGGCTTTCGCCGTCAGAAATACAACCGAAGCATTATCGCGTCGTCTCTCTGCGTGAATGTTAAGCACATTCTCACGAACTTCAAAGTATTTTTTTAGCGCCTCTTTTGCTAAATTTCCGAATGGAACAAGACGATGTTTCTTACCTTTTCCTAACACTCTCACAAGCCCATTCTTCATATCTATATCTTCGAGCTGCAGCGAAATAAGTTCCGACAGACGCAACCCTGAACTGTAGAGCAGCTCAAGTATAGCTCTGTCGCGGCATCCTTCAAAACTTTCGGTGTCTATTTTAGCAAGTTCTTCATCGAAGAGTTTTCGTGTCTGCTCTATGCTGAGAAACTGCGGCAGACGCTTATCTATCTTTGGCGTCTTGACCGATGCCGCTGGCGAGGCAGGTAGCTCACCTGTATGGACAAGATATCTAAAGAAACTTTTTACAGCTGCAAGTTTGCGCCCGATTGAGCGCGGCTGCATAGCTTGCGAGAGCAACTCGCCCATCCACAACCGAATCGTGAGCGCATCAATTTGACTTAGCACCGTATGGTCAAGATGTGCCGTCTCAAAGTGGCGTTGCAAGAACTCACAAAACTGGTTCAGATCGGTTTGATAGGCAACCAGCGTATGGCGCGAAAGCCGCCGCTCAAACTCAAGATGACACAGAAATTGATGCAGTAACGCTTGAGCATCTTTCATAATTGAAGGTGTTTAGACAATGAACATGCTATGCTCTGCGTGTTGAACATGCCGTTCATACGGTCATCTCTTCGGAGCCGTGAGCACTTTGCAAGTCCAGCCCGTACCTTTTTGGTTATAGACCGTAACGGCATCCAGTGGCGGGAACACACTCTGAATTTGACGCCAAATCTCCTCGTGCTTGTCTTTGATAAAAATTGAGATAAGGAAAATACCATCGGGTTTGAGATACTCAGCGTAGCGCTGTAAGCCTTTAAGCGGATTATTCAGGTAGTAAATCGATTCGTTAAAGACAATAGCATCAAATTGTTCGTTGGGCACATAGGTATTCATATCACCGACCACGAACTGCGTGCGCTCTGTGCATTTATGAGCCGCAAGCTTGATCGGCTCAGAAAAATCAACACCAACATACTTGGAATACATCGTTTCAGGAATGCTCTCCTGCAAGATTCCTTCGCCGCAGCCCATGTCGAGCAGCGAGCCATGCGGTTTAAGCCGCATAAAGTAACCTGCAAGAATACTGTGGTGCGCTAGCTCATCCAAGTTGCGTAGCCATGCCCATTCGCCGCGTGCATACTGCTCTTGCCATTTTTCTTCATTGTCTTTGCCTAGTGCATGTTTCAGTAGCCGTTGGGCTTTAGAGAGCAGTTTGCTTTCGCTCAATGATTTTTCTGATGCGGACATAGTTTTTTGCATTAACTTGTTGAAATTTAGGAAAGAATGCGCGATTTTCTTGCATGCAAGCAACTGATGAACCTAAAACACAAATAAACACCATACTTCGTCAGTATTTTTTGCAAAAGGCTTGTTAATTCGCTTGAACTTACCTATCTACGAGAAACTCAACTCATTTTTGTTGCACATGAAAGATATCTCCTTTGATGGCCTGCAAGCTCGACTTGACGAGCAACTCAAATATCCTAGCCTCTTTCTCTTCAAATTCATTGCACCGCTTGAAAAAGCCCAAGAATTGATTGGCATTTTTGAAGCGAAGCCTTTTACCACCAAATCCTCTCGCAATGGCAATTATATCAGTGTAACCGCTGAACTTGAAATGCAATCCAGCGAAGAAATTATTGGTATTTACCGTGCTGCCTCCCGCATTGAAGGGGTGATTTTGCTCTAAATTGCAATTTTGCTCCTTCGTCTTGCACGCAAGCGCTAAGAAAAGTATGTTTCGAGCAACACAGCAAGACTCAAAACGAGCAAAGGCAATGAACATGACTTTATCCAATCAACTGACGGTATTGCGCATTGTGCTTACGCCGTTGTTTGTTTGGCTTATGCTCTCAGAGAGTTCTGCCCTGCGCCTCATCGGTCTTGGTGTCTTCACTGTTGCTTCTCTGACTGACCTCTACGATGGTTACCATGCTCGCAAGTATGGAGAGACCACACGCTGGGGCGCGTTTATGGACCCACTTGCTGATAAAATTCTTATCACCTCTGCCTTTCTTATCTTTGTAGCAAGTGGTATCGTTGAGCTTTGGATGGTGCTCATTGTCCTTGCGCGCGATGTACTTGTTACTGCCCTGCGGCTGTATGCTGAACTCAAAGATAAGCCTGTCATCACCAGCAAATCCGCTAAAATCAAAACGCTACTGCAGAATGTCTTAGCGTATTTACTTCTCTTTTTGATGCTCTGCTCAGAGCGCAGTGTGTTTGGCAGCGCTATTGCCGACAAAGCCTCTGCGTATCTGCACTCACCTGTGGTGTATGTTGCCATGCTGGCTCTGACGATTTACACGGTCTATACGGGTGCTGCCTATCTGGTCGAAAACTGGCAGACTTTGCGCGCTGTCTATCTCGAGGTCCGCTCATCGGCAAATGCTTAGCTAGAAGCTAATGATACTTTTTTTCGCAAAACTTTTTGGCACCGGACTTGGCACAGGCTATCTGCGCTACGCCACAGGTACATTCGGCAGCCTGCTTGCAGTACTGCTCTACTGGTTTGTGCCCAAGCTTTCTGAACCTGTTATTTTGCTTGGTGCAATTGTGATTGGCTTCGTGCTGGGTGTATGGTCAAGTTCAGTTTTGGAAGAAGAATATGGTCATGACCCAAAAGAAGCAACAATTGATGAAGTGGTCGGTCAGTGGATTGCCTTGCTCTTTCTGCCCAAAACCTTTCTTGCTATGGCACTGTCTTTCAGCATCTTTCGTCTCTACGACATCATCAAGCCTGAGCCCGTGAATAGACTGCAAAAATTGCCTCATGGTTGGGGCGTAATGATGGATGATGTGATGGCAGGAATTTATGCTAACCTGACTTGTCAGGTCTTGTTATGGATTTTCTCCCGCATTGGATAAGTGATTTAGCGACCATGCTCGCACTGCAAGTCTCATGCACTTAACACTTTGACTGTGTATGAAATGGTTTGTAACGCTCTGGTCAATTCTCTTGCTCCTGATGCTTTCATGCGCTGTGATGGCGCAATCATCAGACCGCTATAGACTTTTCGGTAAAGTGATTTGATGCACTTACTGAAGAAAATCTATCGGGCGTAAAAGTTGTACTGCTCGGTACGAGCAAAGGCGCAGTTACTGACCGCAAAGGTCGATTTCTTATTGCTGAACTTGATTCGGGCGCTTACACTTTGCAAGCCACGCTCACTGGGTATCAACCTTTCACGCAAGAGCTTATCATTGGCACAAGCCTTAGCGACACGCTCATCATTGCACTAAAAGAAAAAGTCCCTGAAGCCAGTGAAATTGAAGTCAGTGCTGAAACGATAGACAACCCTTCGACCTATACGCTCAATCCAAAGCGGCTTGCTATGACAGCTGGCGCACTTGAGGATCTTCATCGTGCGCTTTACACCTTGCCCGGCGTGATGCCCAACAACGATCTTTACTCACAACTCGTGATACGTGGCGGCGGTGCTGATCAAAATCTCATTGTCTTAGAAAATATCGAAATCTTTAATCCCTATCGCATTTTCGGTGGCGTCTCTATTTTCAATCCGATGACGCTGGGCAACTTGAATCTTTATGTAGGCGGGTTTCCTGTGCGATATGGCGATCGGTTGAGCGCCGTGCTTGAAGCCAATTTCAGAGAAGGGACGCGCAGCAGCCTCTTTAGTCTGAGTGCTAATGTCAGTTTGCTCGATGCCAATTTGGTTACCGAAGGCTGGATACCTTCGCTCAATGGCTCGTGGTGGGTATCGGCGCGCCGCACATACTTGGATTTAATCATCGGTCCGCTTATCAATCTTAGCGTTGTGCCAAACTTTACTGAAGGACAATTCAAAGTTGTCGTTCGTCCAACAGGCGAGCACCAAGTTGAACTAGCCGCTTACCTTGCCAGTGATGGATTTGTCGAGCGCCGCAGTACGGCTCCGCGCACACAGGTCGGACAAGTTGCAGGCTCTGGCAGTGTGGGCGCATTGGACTACCTTGCTGTACTCACTTGGAAATACACGCCAAGTTCCACACTGAGCATGATGACTATACTTTCGCGCTATCAAAATGGGAGCACAGCCAACTTATCGCAAGACGCTGTAGCCACACTTACCCCATTTACGACGCGCCCTGTGCTCGAATACGACCAAAAAAGTCTTCTGCAAAAATGGACGCTTACACAACGCTTCTACCTTAGTGCAGGCGCGCACCAGCTTGAAGCTGGCGCAACACTCGATTGGCTTGACACCGAGTTCAGATACACGCGTCGTGATTTCAATGTGCGCGATAGCATTCGCGTCGCGCAGCGACAACTTCAATACGGTTCTAGCCGTCCGCCTGCACTGGATGCTGCCCTGCGTTTTGGACGCATCAGTGCGTTTATTCAGGATCGATTTCAACCCACACGCACATTTTTTTATCGAATCAGGATTGCGCTGGGATTTTTACCAACTTCTCCAAAAAGCTACTTCTCGCCACGCCTGAGTGCTCGGCTAGAAGTCATCAGCGGTACTTCACTGAATGCTGCTCTTGGCATTTTTTATCAATCGCTCGGCATTGAAAAATGGATCGACCAAAATCCTGGACTTTTGCGCTTAGACTTTGACGACCCGACTCATGTGCTGGATTTATCAGACCGTAATGCTGTCTCAAGGCTCAATGCCGAACGCGCGGTGCATTACATCTTCGGCATTCAGCAAGAGTTTGGTACAGAGTGGCAACTCAAAGTTGAGGGCTATTACAAATTGCTCACCGACATTATTGTGCAAACGCAGCAGCGCAGTGTAGTAGCGCAAGCTGAACTGAGAAGTGGACAAAATCCTTTGCTTGCGTCTTCTTACAACATTGTACAGGTAGAGCAGACCTTGCTTTTGCCTACACCAGTTAATGCAGGAGTAGGCAATATCTACGGTGTAGAAATTTTGCTCGAAAAAAACTCACATCGCCGTCTGACAAGTTCAACGGGTGGATTAGTTATGCCTTTACACGCTCTGAGCGCATGCAATACGGTCAAACTGTACCTTTGCTTTTGATAGACCACACAGTGTTAATGTTGTGCTTAACTTTCGCCCGAGCCGCGAGTGGGAATTTGGACTGACCTGGCGATTTGCATCTGGACAGCCCTACACCCCTGCACAGCAAACCCGACCAATTGTAGCATTTATCGATGGACAGTGGCAAGTGCTGCGCACACAAACTGGTACTGCGATTTTTCTACCCGACTTTGGCGATGGTACGCGCATCAATAGTGCCCGCATGCCCGATTATCACCGCTTAGATGCACGCTTGACTTACATGCGCAAATGGGGCGAAGTAAATTGGCAACTCTACCTCGATATTATGAATGTCTATAACCGACAGAATGTTTTGGGCATCACACAATCAGCGCGTGGTACAGAGATCGCTGTAACTGAGCAACTTGCCTTGCCACTTATTCCTACGGTTGGCTTTAACATTGCTTTTTAGATCGTGCTTACCTTCGTGTTCCTGTGGGTTGCTTCATATTTGTTGGGATTAAATTGTAGCCAGTAGGGGCTTCTGCTGCAAGATTTTGTCGGAACTCTTGTTTGTAGCTCACTGTTTTAGCGCCATAATGACAACCCTAACTTTTTAATTTCTCAAACTAATCTATGCCAAGTGAGCAACCCTTCGCACTAACACATACGATTCACTCTCAACGCTTTGCATGTAGGCTGTGCGCCGTTCAAGGCGAGTCCATTTTGAAGTATCAGCTATGGCATCCACTTCACGTGACAACTGGCTCAACACAAGAGTTTCTTTGCGAGATTGAACTTTCGGAGGACTCACCCGCCATTCAAGCCGTACGCTTCGTTGCCGACGTTACGAGCTTTGACAGCGGCAATTCAGATCGAGATGCACGTGCGCTGGAACTCCTTGAGGCACAGCGCTACCCAGAAGTTTCTTTTCAAAGCTCATCTATTGACACTTTCGGCGATGACCTGTATGTAAGCGGCGAGCTGTGCTTTCACGGTGTTACAAAAAACATTAGTTTCTGTGCAAAGCACAACGTCATGGGCTCGAAACTCATTGTGAAGGGCACCGCGGATGTTAGCCTGACCCAGTTCCAGGTTGAGCGTCCCTCTCTCTTGATGATTCGAGTCAGTGATGCGCTTAAAATTTCTTTTACGATGACCTTTGTGCTGCCATGAGGTCTTTATTTGGCGCAATGTCGACACGTTTGCGTGGTCTTATGATTTCTATGGTGCTGTCTTTTGCACCTCTATCCTCTCTTTTAGCGCAGGGCTATGAACTGCAATGTGAAGTTACACTAAATGTAGAACGCTTGCAGTCAGAAGCACGTGTACGCCTTGCCAATTTTGCACAAACTGTGCGCAACTACATGAATAACTATCGCTGGACGAACTCCACGGAGTTTGAAACCGATGAAGACCGCATCAAGTGTCAGATTCAATTTGTCTTTATGGATGCAAACTTAGGTGCCTCACCGCCAGTGTATTCGGCTCAGGTCTTTATTGGTGTTACACGCCCGATTTATCGCTCTACCCTGACCGCCTCTACCTTGCGTATGCTTGATGGTGCTTTAGAATTTTCCTACAATGAACAGCAAGGTGTGCTCTTGCACAATGAACTGGTGCACAATCCGCTCGCAAGTTTCTTAGATTTTTACGGTAATGTTATCATTGGCTACGATTTTGATACCTATCGCAAACTTTCAGGCACGCCCTATTTCGAAAAAGCTCTGCGCATCAAACGACTGGCACAGGAGCAAGGTCCCTTTCCACGTGGCTGGCAGTTTGGAGATAATGGCGGTCTAAACCGCGCCGTCATGATTGATGAAATTCTTGATGCGCGTTTCATTCGGCTGCGAGAGCTCTTCTATGAGTATCACTATAACGGTCTCGATGAATTTTACTACGATGCTAATGCTGCGCGCACAAACATCTTGAACTGTATTAAAGCTATTGCTGAAATTGACATGCGCTTTCCGCGTAGCCTGTTTATACGCCGATTTTTCGAATCAAAAGCCATTGAGATTGCAGAGGTGTTTAGGGGCGCACCACTTGCAATGCGTCAAGAATTACTTGAAGTTTTACGCACCGTCGATCCTTCACGCTTGCAGCAGACCTACGAACCGGCTCTCTCTGGCGAGCGACCTTAGCAGTCCCTTACGGACATCTTTGCACACCTTGCACGAAGGCTTCTTTCCAATTCAGGTTTTAGGCTTTTGCTAAGAGTTCGTGGTTGTGGTTACAGGACTTGTGTTTGTTGCAATCTCTGGTGTCTGGCTATTTTTCAAGCCATAGAAGAAATAAATGGCTAGCCCAATCACAAGCCAAATAATCAGACGCAGCCATGTGTCGGCTGGCAGTGAGATCATCATGGCAAGGCATGTCAGAATGCCAAGAATAGGCACAAGTGGCACAAGTGGTGTTCTAAATGCGCGTGGTGCATCGGGCTGTGTTTTGCGCATGACCATTACACCAATACAGACGAGTATAAAGGCGAAGAGTGTACCAATACTTGTCATTTCGCCCACAACTTGCACGGGCACAAATGCAGCAAAGAGACTGACAAAAAGCATGAAGAGCAAGTTAGATTTGTAGGGTGTGCGAAATTCTGGATGCACTTCAGAGAAGACCTTAGGCAGCAGCCGGTCTTTTGACATTGAAAAAAACACACGCGATTGTCCCAGCAGCATCACGAGAATAACCGATGAATAGCCAGCAAGAATCGCAATGATGATAGCTTGCCCAAGCCAGCTGTATGGGGTCTTTGCAATAGCGATTGCGACTGGTGCAGCGCTGCCCTTGAACTCGCTGTAATGTGCTACGCCTGTCATCACATGCGAGAAGAGCACATAGAGAATTGTGCAAACCAGCAGCGAGCCCAAGATGCCGATGGGCATATCACGCTGCGGATTTTTAGCTTCTTGTGCCGCTGTTGAAACCGCATCGAAGCCGATAAATGCGAAGAAGACCACTGCCGCTCCACGGAAAATGCCGCTAATGCCAAAGTGTCCAAACTCATCTGTGGTGTTCTCTGGAATGTAAGGCGTATGATTGGCAGGGTCAATAAACGCCCACCCCAAGGCAATAAAGATGAGCACCACAGAGACTTTCAAGATTACGATAAGACCATTGACAAATGCGGATTCTTTTGTGCCCTTGACGAGCAAGAGTGAAATTGCGACCACAATGAAGACCGCTGGCAAGTTGAATATCCCTGAGACCATTGTTCCATCAGCTTGTTTTGCCATTTCCCACGGGGAGCACGTCAGTTGCGCAGGCAAATAAAGGTTATAGCTTGCCAGCAGTTTGACCAAGTATTGCGACCAGCTAATAGAGACTGTAGCAGCACCGACTGCATACTCGAGCACCAAATCCCAGCCAATAATCCAAGCAATAAACTGCCCCATGGTGGCATAGGAATAAGTATAAGCGCTGCCTGCAACAGGAATCATTGAGGCAAACTCAGCATAGCACAGCCCTGCAAAGGCACAGCCAATCGCACCAACCACGAACGAGATGGTAACGGCTGGACCTGCATTATTTGCTGCAGCAAGGCCTGTCAGCGAAAACAGCCCCGCACCGATGATGGCGCCGATACCGAGTGCAACAAGGTTAGTTGCACTGAGCGTACGTTTAAGTGTAACGACTTCACCGTCGCCGCCGATACCTGCATCTTTTAAGAGCTGAGAAATAGATTTCGTTGCAAAAAGCGGATTTGCCACGTGTTGCTCCTTTTGTTTTGTTGCCGAAATTAAGTTCTTTCGTGCCTGCTTGATTTGTTTAGGCGTACTGCTTTACAGGAATTATAGCGAAAATCACAGGCTATACAAAGAGTAGCACGAGAGCCACAGGTCGACTGCACTTATGCCACTTTTGCAAAGGCTTTCTGCATGCGCTCCGTTGCTTTTTCCAGCTCCGTCATTGATGCCGCGTAAGACAGGCGCAGGTAGCCCGGTGCGCCAAAGGCATCGCCGGGCACGGTAGCGACCCCGTACTTTTCCAAAAGAAATTCAGCGACATCTACAGAAGAGTGCAGTGCAACACCGTCGACTGTTTTGCCCAGCAAGCCTGCAACAGAGGGAAACAAGTAGAACGCCCCCTGAGGCAAGTTTACTTTAAGACCTTCGATCTTAGACAGCTCGCGATAGACAAAATCACGCCGTTTTTTGAATTCCTCGCGCATGGTTGCTACCACCGCCTGATCGCCCGTCAGTGCAGCAACAGCGGCTTTTTGTGAAATCGAAGACGTGTGTGAGCTCATCTGCGATTGCAGTTTGGCAACGCCATCAATAATCCACTTCGGCGCAGCCACATACCCAACGCGCCAGCCTGTCATTGAATGCGACTTGGAGAGCGCGTTGCTGACAATTACTTTTTCTCTCATTGCCTCAAGGCGTGCCGGTGAAAAGTGCTCTACTTCGCCATACGTGAGCCGTTCATACATTTCGTCGGAGAGCACAAAAATGTCGCGTTCTTGCAAGACACTCATCAAGGCACGAATTTCTGATTCGGAATACATCGCGCCTGTGGGATTCGAAGGCGTATTGAGAATGAACATTTTTCGTTCGGGGTGTGAGAGCTGCCTCTAATTGCGCAGGCGTAATCTTGAAGCCTTGCTCAAGTGTTGTCGGCACAATTACAGGCACACCGTCTGCAATTTTGACCATCTCCGGGAAACTTACCCAATACGGCGCTGGAATAATCACTTCATCGCCGTTATCAATTAGGGCAAGCATTGTGTTCATAATGGCTTGCTTGCCACCTACAGCGACACAAATTTCTTCAGGAGAGTAATTCAGAGCATTTTCTCTTTGCAGTTTGTCTGCAATGGCTTTGCGCAGTTCAGGGATACCCGCCACGCTGGTGTATCGTGTGAAGCCTCTCTGAATTGCCTCTATGGCAGCATGGCACACAAAGTCCGGCGTTGGAAAATCAGGCTCACCGGCAGATAGGCTCACAATGTCCTTGCCTTCCGCTTTCATTTTGAGGGCGCGCGTCGTGATTTGCAGCGTTGCAGATTCTTCTACACGTCTCACGCGCTCTGACAGAAATCGGTCTTGGTCGACAGGCAGTGTTTCAGGCTTCATTCTTGATGTTTTTAGTTGAAAGTCAAATGCTGTGAAATTTAGCGCAAAACTTTGGCTGGTGTGCCATTCGTTCCAAGTGCACAAGCTGACTTTGCGTTTTCAATAAACGCGCGCACTTTGTCGGGGTCTTTTTTGCCGGCTTCTTTCTCCACGCCGCTGGCAACATCGACGCCATAAGGTTGAACGCTGCAAATGACTTCTGCTACATTTTCAGGTGTCAGCCCGCCTGCAAGCAGCACATAGCCAAATTCTGAAATATCCTTGACTAAGCTCTTTGCCCTCTCTAGCTGAATACATTGACCTGTGCCGCCGTAAAGTCTAGCGCTGTAAGCATCAAGCAATACCGTTGTGGTCTTCGAACGCTTCAAAAAGTTAATTGCCATACTGGCCTCGAATGCTTCATGTACACGAAACGCACGCATTGTGGGCACCGATAGACGCTTGACCACGCCAGAAGTAAAACCCTCGCCTGAAAGTTGTGCCAGTGTCAGTTTCAGAGAGCGCGAGATTTCCTCAATTTCTTGCCAAGGACTATCGACAAATACACCGACTTTTTCTACAAAGACAGGCAGTTTTTGAATAATACGTTTTGCTTCGCGCACCGAGATTCGCCTTGGACTTTTCGTGTAAAAAATAAAGCCTAAGGCGTCTGCACCTGCTGCGACCGCCACCCGGGCATCTGCCCAGCTTGTGATACCGCAAATTTTGACCTTCATTGTTCAAAGGCAAGGTTTGGCTTTGCAACCCTTTGCTTTGTGTTTCGTTGATATGTGTTTTGCGACTTGATGTATAACTATGTAAAAGATAAGGCATTTGCTTGGCTTTGCAAGACTCATCGAGAAAGCAGCTAATCGCATGTTGCTTTCATGGCACGAGCATTCTTGCCGCAGCATCAACGCATAACGCGCATTTTGCGCATCTTTTGACTTAGGCATGCACGAAGCTTGGGCATGCACAAAATGATTTTTGCACGCCAAAACGGCTTTTTTATATTTGTGCGCTGAAGCTTTTGAAACCAAACCGACTTGCCGCAGCAAAATCGTGGCGAATCTCTTGCAGGTTGAACAGCATGGCAAGGTCGGTATGATGAGAAAATATGGAACAAAGCAGTAGCACTCAACGCAACCTTGCGACTTCCGCAAATCACGCTCACACTTCTTCTTCACCGCTTGCTTCAACTTCTCCACACGGCGTTAAGGTCGTGGTTGTAACCTCTGTGATGCTATCGTTTATCTCGTTTTGGCGCGCCGCTGCCATCGTCTTAGGCGATTTGGCATCGACGGCTTACTACATTGGTGGCATTACCGAGCGCGCTATTGGTGAAGCAGCCCCTTATTTCATCTTTGGCGTGATGCTCTTTGCCTTTGCTGTGCGCCTTGTCTATATCGAGTCGTGCTCAATTTTCACACGCGGCGGCGTCTATCGCGTCGTACGCAATGTGCTTGGCGAAGGCATTGCCAAAGTCGCTGTCTCCGCCTTGATGTTCGACTATGTGCTCACAGGACCAATTAGCTCGGTCTCAGCTGGTCAATACATGACAGGCTTAATTAACAGTTTCTTACCCAAGCTCGGCATTGATGCTGTGCTTGATGTCAGGACGGCTTCTCAAGCCTTTGCCATTGCAATTATCACTTACTTTTGGTGGGTTAATAAAAAAGGCATTACTGAATCCTCGACGGCGGCACTGCGCATTATCCAAGTTACAGGCGTGATGATTCTTGTGATGCTGGTCTGGTGCATTTTTACGCTCTATGTGCGCGGCTTTGAGTTGCCAAAGTTTCTTATCTCGTTCAATGAAGAATCGTTAGGCTTTCTTGCACACACCAAACTTGGCGAAAATCTGCTGTCAGGCAGCACACTGGGCGCAATCGGCATCATCTTTGCCTTGGGGCACTCCATGCTGGCAATGTCGGGCGAAGAATCACTGGCGCAAGTCTATCGTGAAATTGCCGCACCAAAACTTCAAAATCTTAAACGCGCTGCCGTTGCCATTCTCATCTTTAGTGTTACTTTCACCGGCATTTTCTCTTTTCTTGCCGTGATGATTATCCCCGACGATGTGCGCATTACTCACTATGCTGATAACCTGCTCTCTGGCTTAGCCATGCATGTTGAAGCCCCAGAATCGGTACGTCTGGGCTTGCAAGCTTTCGTGGTCGTGGTCGGCTTTTTGATTCTCTCCAGTGCCGTCAATACCTCATTTGTCGGTGCCAACGGTGTACTCAATCGTGTCGCCGAAGATGGTATCTTGGCTGACTGGTTCCGTCGACCGCATCCTGTCTATGGCACCAGCTACCGCATGATTAACATGATTGCCCTTTTTCAACTTACCACAGTCATTTTGAGCAATGGTAATGTCTATGTGCTCGGCGAAGCTACGCTTTCGGTGTGATTTGGAGTTTTGTCTTCAATGCGTTTGCTATGCTGGCGCTGCGCTTCAAAGACCGCCGTCCACGCGAGTTCAAAGTGCCACTCAACATTAAAATTGGAAGTGTGGAATTTCCTGTTGGCATTCTGCTTGTGCTGCTGGTGCTCCTGACCGTGGCTGTCGCTAACCTTTTCACGAAGTCTGTCGCCACCGTCTCTGGTGTACTCTTCACACTGTTCTTTCTGCTGCTTTTTTTCATCTCAGAGCGCCTGAACCGACGCGCCAAAGCCCGTCGCGCTCAAAACCCACCCGAAAATCTTTCGCTTGAAGACATTGAAAAGCTCGAGAAATTCAATCAAGAAAATGGTCTTAAAATTACCCCCGAATCCATCGGCTCAGAGAAACCTCGACGCGTGCTGGTTGCAGTCAAACGCTATACGAATTTAGAACATCTCGATAAGTGCTTGGAAGTAACAGACACCGACCACACCGATATTATTGTGATGACCGTGCGCGTGATGCAAAAAGATCATATTGCCATCTTCGACACGCAAATGACCTCGGAAGAGCGCAAGCTCTTTACTGAAGTTGTGAACCTTGCTGAAGAGTATGGCAAACCGGTTATTCCAATTATTGTGCCTGGCTATAATGCGTTCTACAGCATCGTGCACACAGCAAAAGAGCTGGGCGCCAGCGAAGTCTATCTCGGCGAATCGCAACGCTTTAGCATGGAAACTGAAATGGAAGAACTTGCGATGATTTGGGGATACGAGCGCCCCGATGAACAGCACAAAATTATGTTCCGCGTCTTTGATAATGAGCTGCAAAAAGTTGAGGCGGAAATCTAAGACGCTGCGCGACTTGCTCTCATCACTGGCTTTTTAGCTTGAAGATTGCCTCCACAGCCATTTTATGCTCCGGCGTGTCAATATCGACTAAGCCTGCCGGACATGGCAATACTTCATACGGATGCTGACGAATGAGCTGGCGGGCGCCACTCTCGCCACGCAGTTTCATGAGGTCATCAAAGAGCACGCTTTCAAAGAGTGCAGGAGCACCCACTGCATTGCCGTAGCCTGCTGCTACGACTGGCACGCTCAACCTACGCCACACCGCCATCATCTCCTCAAGAAACTCTCGCCCAATCAACGGCTGGTCGCACAGCATCAACAGTGCTGCATTAACTTGTTGTTTTTGCAGCGCACCTATTCCCACTCGTATCGATGACGCCATACCTTCTTGCCAATCATGATTTTCGGCAATCAGCACATTCAGCCCTTCAAGTTCTGGAATCATTTTTTCAGCATAGGCGCCAAGCACAACAATGACACACGCTGCATCGACGGCAAGTGCCTCCTCTGCAGTACGACGTAGGAGCGACTTGCCCGAGAGACGCAACAGTTGTTTCGGCTCACCTAACCGCCTCGATGCACCTGCTGCTAATATGACAATGCCGATTTTTCCCATCCTCATTTTTTGTCAGTGCGTCTCGTGGATTGGGGCATTTCGCTCTCGCAAGAACGAACCTTTGCGGCGCATCATCACCGCTTTGATTTCAGCTAAAAATTGCAAGTGCGATTTCTTCGGGGAGTTCTGCACCAATATCTAACCCAACCGGCGCATATAAATTCTCGAGCAGATAGCTATGGTCATGTTGGCGTTTTTGCAGTTCAGCGAGCAGTTTTTCAGCGCGCCGTTTAGGTCCTAATATGCCAAGGTAGGGCAGTTGCAGTGGCAGCAGTTTTGCCAGCACTGCCAAATCATATTCAAAATTATGTGAGAGCAGTACAGCTGCTGTGCACTCACGCTCAAGTGTTAAGGTCGCTAGGTCATTTGCTTTTGCTAGAACAAGCCTATCTGCAGATGCAAATCGCTCACGACTGAGGCATGAAGTGCGGTAGTCAATTATACTGACACGCCAGCTTAACTCTTTTGCCATTTTTACCAGCGGAACAGCGTCGTAGCCTGCTCCAAAAACAACCAGATGAATTGGGGGCAGAAGCGTTTCAATCAAAACTTCAGCAGCGCCGTGCGCAACAGAATACTGCTTACATGTTGTGTATCGCTGCGCCAGTGCCTCTTGCGCCTCTCTGCAAAGTGCCTGCGCCAAGTCGTGATGCTCAATGTTGCTGATGGGGTCTTGTGCTTGCGTTAAGCAAAGTGTTTTGCCTATCTGCGATTTTAGTACTCCTTCGGCACTGTAGATTGTAGCGACAGTGGTCGGTTGTTGTGTATGCAGGAAGTTTTCATAGTGCCCGAGCCGTGCGTTTAGTGTCGGTAAGGTGCTTGGCTCAATCAGCACGGTAATTACGCCATTGCACCCTAACCCGAAGCCAGATTGGATATCCTCTTCATCGAGTGCATCATAGACGCTTAGCAATGACGCGCTGATTTGCATAGCAAGTAAACATTTTTTGCACGTCGCTCTCGAGGCAGCCGCCAGAGATTGCGCCAACGCTCTTGCCCGATTCAGTTACAAGCATTTTTGCCCCCACTCTCCGATACGATGAGCCTTGCACTTTGACCAGCGTTGCCAGTGCAAATCGCTCGCCTGCGCTGCGTGCCGCTTGAAGCAGAGAGAAGATGTCGCTTAATTCTTTCATTAGAGCTTGCTTTGAGCAGGTTCAAGAAAACTCAGCTGTCGCAATTTTGGTGCAAGCCCCATCACGATGAGCACAACCAGCAAGGTGATGCTGCCACCAAAGACGACGGAGGGCACTGTGCCTAAGAGTTTGGCTGCGACACCCGATTCAAATGCTCCAATTTCGTTTGAAGAGCCAATAAACATCGTATTGACAGCTGAGACGCGCCCACGCATGTCGTCGGGTGTCATCATTTGCAAAATTGTTGAGCGAATAATCACGCTGACGCTGTCAAACATTCCGCTTGCAGCCAGCATCATGAGAGAAAGATAAAAATTTGTTGAAAGTCCAAAGCCAATGATGCACAGTCCGAACCCTGCTACGCTCAAGAGCAACACTTTACCTGCATTTTTACCGAACGGTCGATGTGCCACCAGCAGGGCGGTCAGCACAGCACCCACAGACGGTGCAGCGCGCAGCACACCGAGTCCTTCGGGACCTACGTTCAAGATTTCGGAGGCATAGACCGGCAGCAGCGCCACAGCGCCGCCAAATAGGACCGCAAACATATCCAGCGAAAGTGCTCCTAAAATCACTTGGTTTTTGAAAATAAAGCGCACACCTGCCAGAATGTTTTCTAAGATTGATTCATCTTCTTTTGGTGTGGGCGTCGGTGGTGAAAGCACGCCAGCTAAGGCGAGAATTGACAGTGCCATCAATACCACATCGAGGGCATAGGCACCCTGTGCGCCCAGAGCGCCATACATCAATCCACCTAAGGCTGGTCCTAAAATTGAGGCAGTCTCAAACGATGCACTGTTCCAAGATGCCATGTTGGCGTAGAGTGTGCGTGGCACAATTTGTGCAGCTAAGGAAAACATGGCTGGACTTAAAAAGCCACGCGCAAGTCCTGACAGAAACACTACCGCATAAATCGCCAGTGCGCCAAATGTCTCTGTTACGCTTGACAAGTAGGCAAAACCCAGCAACGCCAGCGCACAGCACAGCAGCGCCACGAGCGATAGCATCAGTAAGGTTTTACGATTTGTGCGGTCGACGACATAGCCAGCATACAGTGCAACTGACAGCGCTGGTATGGCTTCGGATAACCCAACCAACCCTAACGACAGCGGGTCTTTGGTCAGTTCATAGACTTGCCAGCCTACAGCAACGCCTTGCACTTGTACGCCTAGCACCACAGCAAATCGTGCGGCAAGAAAAAACCGATAATCCTTGATTTTGAAAACTGCGTAGGGGTCAGTCTGTGTCTTGTTATCCATCATTTTTGATCAAGGCACAAAAATATGAAATTCTAACCCTACTGTTCATCATTCACACCTTCTGAAAATATTCCGTGCAGATTTGTATCTTTCTGCTTCTTTTAGGCTCATGATGTGGGTGCGTCATGGCAAGCGGACTTTGGGTCGAGCAAGATTGCATGCAAGTTTCTTATTCCACTACTGCAGCACTTCAACGCTATGCTCTCTGTGCCCACTCGTCTTACTCTTTTTTTCTTGAGCTTGAACTTGCACCTGCCGCTTGCGCAAGCACAACTTCTGCGCGAAATCAGCAAAGAGACACGCATCATCCAATCCGATACGACACAAAGCGGGGATACGACAGCTGTTGTTCAGACTATAGAGGTGCGCCAGCGCTTTGTGCGTGCTTCTCCGCCGCCTGCATTTCTCTATGAGATTCGTCCAAATCTTTCAATTGTGCAGGCAACTTTTAGCAATTGGGTCGGCGGCGGCGTGAATGCTGTAGCGTGGTCGAGCGGCTTAAATGTGCTGCTGCGATACCGAGAAGGAGTATGGCTATGGGAAACACGCTTTTTGGGTGAATTTGGTCAAACCTTGATAGAAGGCTCTTTTCGAAAGACCAATGATATTTTGGACATCACGACCTTTCTCAAGTACCACATTGGGGCTTGGCTTTCGCCACAATTTTCTGCTTCGCTGCGCACACAGTTTGCAGACGGAATTGATTTTTCTCAACCCTCTGCACCGCAGATTTCTGCATTTTTCGATCCCGCTTACAGTGTCCAGAGTTTAGGCTTAGCATTTGCTATGTCAGATTCTTTGCGTATTTCTTTGGGTCTTGCCGCACGCGAGATTTTTACGAGTCGTTTCCCGAATTTTGCTGACGACCGCACAACTCCCGAAATTGAGCGCATCAACATCCGCGCTGGCGTTGAGTTCTTTGCCATATGGCTGGTTGAAGTCTTTAAGAGTGTAACCTTTCGGACGCAAACGCAACTCTTTGCTCCATTTGCGCGTTTGGGCGCACTGGAAGTCAGTGAGAAACTGACAGTTTTCCTAAAGTTCAATAACTTTCTAGATACACGCTTAACACTTGTTTTGCTCTATCAAGAAAATATCAGCAAACAACTGCAATTGCAGCAGACACTTGAACTTGCCGTGAGTTTTAAAATTTCAAATCAATGAAAGAACTTCTTGTCTCAGGTATTCAATCGGCGCTGCTAGAACTTGGTGCGGCACCGTCTCGTGAGATTCTTATAGAAAAACCTGCTGATGAGCGCTTCGGCGATGCCTCCACCAACATTGCTATGGTGCTAGCAAAAGAGCTCAAAAAAATCCGCGCCAAATTGCATCTGACATTGTCAGCAAACTGCCTTTTAGCACCGATACAGTCGAGCGCACTGAAGTTGCCGGCGCAGGCTTCATCAATTTTTATTTCGCCAAGCCATTTGTCGTTAAATCGGTTCAGAACATCTTGCTACAAGGCGAACGCTACGGCTGCTCTGAAATCGGTGCAGGCAAAAAAGCCATCGTTGAATATGTGAGCGCCAATCCGACTGGACCGCTGACAGTTGGGCGCGGTCGTGGCGGCGTGATTGGCGACACCATCGCCAACTTGCTTGAGGCACAAGGCTACACCGTTACACGCGAATACTACTTCAACAATGCAGGGCGACAAATGCGCATCTTAGGCGAGTCGGTCAGACTGCGCTACCTTGAGCGCTGTGGTGTTCGGGTTGATTTTCCCAGCGATTACTATCAAGGCAGTTACATTAAGGATATTGCAGAAAAGATTTATGCCCAATACGGCGACTCCAAAAAAGACAGCGCTTCACCATACTTTTTCAAAGACTTCGCAGAAGCTGAAATTTTTGATTCCATCAAGACCACGTTGCGTCGTTTAGGCATCGTGCATGACTCATTTTTTAATGAACTCGAGCTCTACCGTCGTGAATGCGATGCGCCAAATGCTAACGACCGCGTTCTTGAAGAACTGCGCAAGCGTGGTTTGATAGAGCACAAAGATGGCGCAATCTGGTTCAAGACCTCGCTGCTGGGTAAGAAAGTGGTCAGCAAAGAGACAAAAGAAGAAGTGCCTGTCGATACTGTTCTCGTCAAATCCAATGGGGAGCCGACTTACCGCTTACCTGACATTGCTTATCACATTACCAAATTTGATCGCGGATTTGATTTGATTGTCGATGTCTTCGGTGCCGACCACATTGACGAATATCCCGATGTATTGCGCGCTTTAAGTGCATTAGGCTACGACACCAGTATTGTCAGAGTTGCTATTCACCAGTTTGTTACGACAGTTGTCAACGGCGAAGTCGTTAAGATGTCGACGCGCAAAGGCAATGCTGAGCTGCTCGATGATCTTATTGATGAAGTTGGTGCCGATGCCACACGCTTTTTCTTTATTATGCGCTCGAAGGACACACACCTGAATTTTGACTTAGATCTTGCCAAGAAGCAATCGAGCGATAATCCCGTGTTTTACTTGCAGTATGCGCATGCGCGTATTTGTGGCATTTTGCGTGTTGCCGCAGAGACCAGCGGCTTTGAGCCGAAGGCATCTGAATACGACATGCTTCAACATCTTTCACTCAAGGAAGAACTTGATTTAGCTAAAACTCTGATGCGTTTCCCCGAAGCTGTTGACCTTGCAGTGGCACAGTTAGAGCCACAAAAACTTATCACTTACCTCAACGACGTTGCCACGGCATTTCACAAGTTTTATGTGGAGTGTCGAATTGTTGGTGAAGCGGAGCCTGTAATGAAGTCGCGCCTTTATCTTTCACTGGCAACGCGGCAGGTTCTGAAGAATGGCTTTAAGATTTTGGGGATTACTGCACCTGAGCGGATGTGAAGCCTCTCTTTTCTGCTTTTGCTGCAATGCAAAAAACGTTTATATTCTGCGCTCAATTTTCCAAACCTTGTAACGACTTTTTTATCATGCCTCTAACAAAAGAGAAAAAAGCTGAGCTTATTGCGCGTTTTGGCGGTTCTGCGCAAAATACAGGGTCGACCGAAGTGCAGGTTGCGCTGCTCACCGAGCATATTAACCAGCTTACCGAGCATCTTAAGACGCATGTCAAAGACAATCACTCGCGCTACGGGTTGCTTAAGCTGGTCGGTAAGCGTAAGCGCTTGCTGAGTTATTTACAGAAAACCGACATTATGCGCTACCGCAAACTTATCACCGATCTTGATATTCGTAAGTAACACTGCGTAAGCGCGGCTTATGCTTGCAAGCCCTGCCGCTGCGCAGGGTTTTTTCGTCTATTCTAACAGGCTTTTTGAGTTATGTCGACACAGTTAGATAGTAAAACCGTAACGCGCCAAGTGACCACTCGTTCAGTCGTGGAAATGAAAAAACGTGGCGAAAAAATTGCTGTGCTTACAGCCTATGATTTTACGACTGCACGCCTGTTGGATCTTGCAGGCATTGACATCGTGCTCGTCGGGGATTCTGCTAGCAATGTTTTTTCGGGCAATGAAACCACTTTGCCCATCACGGTCGATGAAATGATTTATCATGTTAAAGCCGTTGTGCGTGGTGTTCATGCTGCAACACGCCGCGCCATGATTGTTGCTGATATGCCGTTTATGTCCTATCAACTCTCCTCTGAAGAGGCGCTTAGAAATGCGGGTCGAATTATGAAAGAAACGGGCTGCCATGCCGTTAAACTCGAAGGCGGCAAAACTATTCTCGATGCGGTCAAGCGCATTGTTGATGCAGGTATTCCTGTGATGGGGCATTTAGGTCTTACGCCGCAGTCCATTTATAAATTCGGCACTTACAAAGTTCGCGCGCAGGATCAAGCCGAAGCGGAACAATTGATAGAAGACGCCGAACATTTGGAGCGCGCGGGAGTCTTCAGTCTGGTGCTGGAGAAAATTCCGAGCGCGCTTGCTGCCAAAGTAACGAAGAAAATCTCTGTGCCAACAATCGGCATTGGTGCAGGAGCAGCCTGCGATGGACAGGTGCTTGTCGTCAATGATATGCTTGGGCTTAACACACAATTTCATCCAAGATTTGTGCGTCGCTACGCGAATTTGGAAGAAATCATCAGCGCCGCCGTCAAAAATTACATCAACGACGTGCGTCAAGGCGATTTTCCAAGCCAAGATGAAAGTTACTGACAGCGTCTGACCTTTGCTTTGCAATCAAAGACCTCAAATCAAGACCAAACAAACCAAACCCAATCTGTTAGCCATGACGCTCAAAGAACGCATTAACGAAGACCTCAAAGCTGCTATGAAAGCTGGCGACAAAATTCGCCTCGAGGCTGTACGCGCTATCAAAAAAGATATTATTGAAAAAGAAACCGCTGAAAAGCGTGCGCAGCGTGGCGATCTTACGCCTGAAGAGGAACTTGAAGTGCTTACGGCAATGGTCAAACGCCGACGTGATTCTATTGAGCAGTTTAAGCAAGCCGGGCGTCACGACCTTGCTGATGAGGAAATCAAGCAACTTGCCGTCATTGAGCAGTATTTGCCGGCTCAGCTCTCCGAAGCCGAAGTAAAAGACGTCGTGCAGAAAATTATCTCGCAAGTAGGGGCAACATCGGCTAAAGACATTGGCAAAGTCATGGGTGCTGCTATGAAAGAACTCAAAGGCAAAGCAGACGGTAGCATGGTACAGAAAATCGCCAAAGAGCTTCTGCCAAACTAATCCTTAACTGAAGACACACGCCAATTTTCAAAGCCAATCTGTTTTGCATTTTACGTAAAATTTTTACTTTGCAACACAGTTGTTGCCTGAAATATCCAATCGTATCCAAATCAGTTACCTGAATCAATTAAGTTCGACTTATCAAGACCGATGATTTTCGAATTTGACATTTTGGAATCCGAATCTCTCGTTGCTATTCGTGTCGAAGGTGTGGGCAATTTCCAGAAAGGCATAGAGCACATTTTGCAAGTTGCCAGCGATTGCCGTTTCAAGCCTGATTTCAACATTCTGGTTGATATGTGCCATTTGCACTACTTGCCGTCACTCTCGGAGATACGCGACTTTGCCGACGTGCTGATTTCGCTCAAGGACAAATGTTCAGGGAAAACTGCACTTATTGTTAGCAATTTTCTTCATTTTGGTCTTGGCAAATTCCTGGGCAATCTGCTTGAAGTAGCAGGCGTTAAGATGCAGGTCTTCCGCACAGCACACGACGCTCAGCGTTGGTTTAGAGCATAAGTATTTCAGGAGCACAGCATGTGCAGTGCAAACGATAAACATTGAGCCGAACAGTTAAAGCTGCATCGCTTTGCAATTAGTCTTCAAGTCTGCACCGACATATTTGGCGATGCACAGCACTAGCATGCTCACTTCTCTTCAATACAAAAGCTCTTTTGCACTACTTGGCTTTCTAATTTCACAGCCGCAGGCGCACACCCGTTTGTGCCTGAAGCCAAATTGCCCAAAGTCGCCTAAGTTACTTTATTGAGCTTGAATTTTTACCTGACTTTTTTAGTTTTTCTTCTGACACACTCTTTCTCTTTCAACAAACACAACAAAAGCATCATATGAGCATACTTTCTACAAAAACAAAGTGGGCTTTGCATCTTGTGTTGATGCTGAGCCTTATCTCTATCTTTTTGCCAGGCACCATAAAGGCACAGACAGATTATGGCACAATTACGGGCAGGATCACAGATGCCAAGTTCGGCGAACCGCTGCCCTTCGTGCGCATTCAAGTCGTTGACTCTAAGCTTGGCACGGTGTCACAAGCTGATGGTCGCTACAGTTTTCGCGTGCCAGCAGGCGAATACACATTGCGTGTCTCTAGCATTGGGTATTCACCTATAACTGAAAAAGTCAAAGTTGGTCCTGGCGAAACTGTAACCAAGAATTTTGTGCTTACAGAGACGTTTGTGCAAGCGCAAGAACTTGTGGTTACAGGCACACGCCGCAGCGATCGCACCGTTACTGAATCCCCTGCTCCGATTGACATCATTACGGCAAAGGAAATTCGTCAGATGGGGCAAGTTGAAACCAACCAGATTTTGCAATTTCTTGTGCCTTCTTACAATTTTCCGCGCCCTTCTATCACGGATGGAACAGACCACATCCGTCCAGCAACCCTACGCGGCATGGGTCCTGACCAAGTGTTGGTGCTGCTTAATGGCAAGCGTCGGCACACAGCGGCACTGGTCAATGTCAATGGCTCGATTGGTCGGGGTGCAGCAGCGGTTGATTTGAATGCTATTCCTGCAAGTGCAATCGAACGCATTGAAATTTTGCGCGATGGTGCCGCTGCACAATACGGCTCGGATGCCATTTCAGGTGTTATCAACATCATTCTCAAAAAAGATGCCCCTACCAATATCTCTGCGCAATTCGGTCAGAATATTGAAGGTGATGGCCGGGTCTTGCAAGCAGATGTGTCGCATAGCTTTAAACTGGGCGAAAATGGCTTTTTGAACCTTAGTGGCGAGGTGCGCGACCGAGGTTTTACCAATCGCTCTGGGCGTGATGAGCGCCAGCTCTACCCGCTCGTTAATGGCAATCCTGACCCAAGAGAAGCTACTGCAAACCGCATCAATCACCGCTTTGGAGATGCTGCAACGACCGATGGGACGCTCTTCTTTAACCTGTCTGTGCCTATTTCAGAGGTTTTTGCTGTTTATAGCTTCGGCGGCTTTGGCTATCGGCGCGGCGATGCTACGGGCTTTTTCCGACCGCCGCAAGATGATCGCGTCGCCCGCTCTCGCGATGCAAACGGAAATATTGTCAGCTTGCATCCTGATGGCTTTTTGCCTGCCATTCGCACTAATATCTATGACCTTTCTTTCTCAGCCGGTATTGAGGGGAAAGCCGGTACGTGGGATTTAAACTTCGGCGCCGTTCATGGCAGAAATTATCTTGACTTTAACGTCGCTAATAGTAACAATGCTTCACTTGGGGCACTTGTCTCTGCACAAGACGCCCCGATTTTGGGCTTACCTGTTGGTTCACCGACCCCGACTTCGGCATACGCTGGTACCATTTCATTTTTCCAAACAACCGTCAATGCCGATGCACACACACAGTTCTATTGGGGTCTGAGCGCACCATTGAATTTGTCGCTGGGTGCAGAGTACCGCAACGACCAGTATGGCATTCGTGAAGGCGAGCCCGCCTCATACATGCGTGGCAGAGGACCTGATACACTTGTGTTGCGTCCTAATGGCACACGTGGCGGACTTGCTGCAGCTGGTATCCAAGTCTTTCCCGGTTTCCAGCCAATTGATGCCAAATCCATTGGTCGCAATAGCTTTGCCTTTTACACAGAAGTGGAGCAAAACTTTACCGATAACTTTTTACTTAATCTCGCAGGTCGTTTTGAGAACTTTAGCGATTTTGGTTCAACTCTCAACGGCAAAGCTGCTTTCCGCTTTGAATTCCTCAAAGGTTATGCGATTCGTGGCTCCGTCAGCACTGGATTCCGTGCGCCCTCAATGCAACAAATTGGTTTCTCAACAGTCTCCACAAACTTTATCGGTGGTGTGCCATTTGAAATCAAAACCTTTACGGTCGATGATCCTGTTGCAAGAGCACTGGGAGCGCAGCCCCTTAAACCTGAACGCACACTTAATTTAGCTGGCGGACTTACGCTCGATCCCTCGCCTAATTTTTCGCTCACGATTGACTACTACAATATCACAGTAACAGATCGCATTGTCCTCTCCGGGAACTTTATAGGTCCTGCGATTCGCAACTTCCTCAACAGTCGTGGCTTTTCTGGTGTGGGCGGAGGGCGCTTCTTTACCAATGCGATTGATACCCGCACACAGGGCGTCGATGTCGTTGCACGCTACACGGCGGACTTAGGTCAGTATGGGGTGCTGCGCTTCACGGCTGGGTTCAATTTTACGCAAAATCAGATCACGAACATCAACACCCCAACACCACCTGAGCTTGGTCAACTTGAAGAGACGCTCATTGACCGTGTAGAACGCTTCCGCATTGAGCGTGGTCAACCGCAGACCAACTTGAACCTGATGCTCAACTACAGCTATGGTGATCTTGCGGTCATGATACGCACAGTACGTTTTGGCGAAATTGCTGCCCCAGCCTTTGGTCAACTCCCTGAGCTCAACCCAACTATAACTATTAACAACGTAATCTATCCTGACATTACGGTCTTCGATCAAACCTTCGGGGCGCGCTGGATTACCGATCTTGATGTCTCATATCGGTTTTTTGATAAGCTGACCATTGCTGTCGGTGGCACCAACATTTTCAACATTTACCCAGACCGCACGGTCTTGATTCCCAACAACGCCAACAGTGGCAGAATTTTGCCATTTTCTGGAGCATCGCCCTTTGGCTTTAACGGAGCACACTTCTATTCTCGTATTTCCTATGCACTGTAGATTCGGCGGCGCACAGGTCTGACTTTACCTTTTGGCACAGTGGGCTTGTGCGCCCTTGCCTCAAAAAAATCCAAAATAACTTACAAACGCAATGAACAATCCCATGTCGAAATTTCGCTTCTCTTTTACACCTTTACTCATCTTCGCCCTGTCAGCTATTTTGGGCTGCGCACGTCCAACGGAAAGTCCCGATCCGCTTGCAAACACAGCCAATGTGCGCGTTTTGCATTTTTCTCCGGGTGCGCCTGCAGTCAATTTGCAAATCAACGGTCGCCGTCCAACGGTTGCGCCCAGCTCAACAGCACCGGATACCATTCGCTATCTGGATAATCGCCCGTATTACAATGTGCCTGCTGGTCCTGTTGTCATTAACCTGACCAGTGCTCCTACAGCGGCTATTCCCACTCCGCCTCAACTGTCGCTAAACACCACCATTCAAGCTGAGGGCAACCAGACGCGTTACACCGTAGCCCTAACGGACAGCTTCCCGCGCACGACGCTCACCGTGTATCGTGATACATCGGTTGCCCCGACCTTTGAGACCATTCCGCCCGGTCGCTCACTGG
The DNA here is from genome assembly GCA_002763895.1 of [Chlorobium] sp. 445. Taxonomy (NCBI): domain Bacteria; kingdom Pseudomonadati; phylum Chlorobiota; class Chlorobiia; order Chlorobiales; family Chloroherpetonaceae; species [Chlorobium] sp. 445. The sequence continues at coordinate 8,502 of NSLH01000003.1, read as the reverse complement.
TGCGTGTGGTGCATCTTTCACCGAATGCGCCTACGGTCCGACCTGTTCTGCGCGTTAGCGGTGGCAGCGATAGCGTGCGCACCCTTCCCGATATTTCTTTCCGTCAAGCCACAGGCTATGTGCTAATCAATTCGGGCACTGGTACGGTTCAACTCCTCGATCCTGCCACACAGGCGCCTATTGCCTCGTTCAGCGCAGCTGTTCCTGGACCTGGTCTCGGCTCAGCTTCACCAACACCCGGCTTTATCTACACCATTTATATCCGCGGTCTTGCTGGTCGTACTGGCGCCACTGCCCTTGGCGCAACAGTCGTGAGAGATAATTAAACTTTGATTCTCTTAGGCTTCAGAGCAACGCGCTTCATGGTCTATTTGCAGTGCGTTGCTCTCATTTTCAATTGCGCTCAATCAAAGGTCACGCTGTTTGAAGATTAGGTAGATCGCAGCGCAGAGGGCAATGATATAACTTAAGGCTAAAATGTAAGCGATAGACGTGTCATGTGCTGGTAAATTTTGCTCCATTTGCGCTAGAAATTGCTTTGCTTGCTCGGCTCTGGATGGCATATCGCGTGCAATTAAGTCCACTTCATCTCGCATTTTTTGAATTTGCTCCGTCATCTCCGCTAATTTTTCTGCATCATATCGCAAGGGGTTCAGCAGGTCATCAAAAATTTTGGTAGGCAAATACTTCGCCATGCCTTTGAGCAACTCCGTAAATCCCAGTGCCGCACTGAGAATATTTTCAATGATAATTGTATAAAGCAGTGTCGATGCCATTGCAGCACCTGAACTGCGCGTCAAAAAAGCGAAGAAAAAGGCAATGCTGCCATAGCCCAAGAGTACGACAAAATAGGCACCCAGCAACGCCATATCCTGCGCTCGCACAAGCGGCGCTTCACTGCCTACCTTCGCTGAACCGATTGCACCAAAAATGAACACGGTACCTAGAAAAATCAGCAAGTAAATCAGCGCTGTAAAGAGCACCAGAAAGAGTTTGGAGAGAAAAAACTCTTCCTTGGAGAGCCCATCAATCACATTTTGTCGTGCGGTGCGGTAGGTAAATTCGCTTGCTACAAGCAGCGTAATGGTAACAGGCACATAAATGGTGCTAAACCATTTGAATAGCCCAATCAAGCCCGACCATCCTTCAGGCAAGCGCAGCAGCACTTCTTGATTGTTGACATTTACAGCCCGTGCAGCAAAGACCAGAAAACTCAGCACTAACACGGCAAAGAGCGTGTAGATTCCTGCAGTCATCCAAAAGGCAGCACGACGTGTGGTTTTGATTAGCTCAATTTCAAACAGCGTAAGTGGATTCACAAGTTTGCATGTTTGGTGTTAGGTAAAATACAAAGTTAAGCAGCACGTTCATTTCTACAAGTTCCTTGATTATATACCCTAAAAATTCATATCATACTCCACTAACATTAGATTACTCAATAACTCCTTAACATGACTCACTATGCTCCTCGATAATAAAACCAAAACCTCGGACAGCGAATACTACACGGTGTTCGACTTCGTCAAGCAAAGCACCGAAAAAGGTTCTTTAGACATCGTTACTGGTTATTTTTCCGTCAATGCCTTGGCGTGGATGAACGACAATATCAACGCCGTCGAACACTTCCGCCTCATTTTAGGAAACTTGATGCAGGAAGAGGTACAGCCCGATGAAGATAAAATCCTCGATCTACTCAATGGAAACATCGGTATTAGTTCCGCGCTTTCTTTGAGTCACTCCGCCCAAAAAGCGGTTGCATTTTTGCAACAAGATAAAGTTGCAGTCAAGACCATTCAAAAAAATTTCTGCCATGCTAAAACTTATATCTACACTGATAAGACCAAAACAAAAAACTATTTCATCGTTGGTAGCTCAAACCTCACCGATGCTGGGCTTGGCTTACAATTTAGCTCAAATATCGAAATGAACATCGCTAAACATGACTACGAACATGAATTTCGAGATTTGAAAAAATGGTTTCAAGAACTGTGGGAACACACCGCTTCAGACAAAAGAGAACTACCTAACAAAACCAAAGTTGATGTCAAAGACTATATCATTGACCTCATTAAAACTCTCTACAAAGAATACACCCCTCACGACCTTTATTACAAAGTCCTTTACGAAATGTTTAAGGGCGATATTTTGGAACTTTCAGGTGATGCAGAATTCAGGCGTGAAATTTCTCATTTAGAAGAAACTACTATCTACAAAAGCCTTTATCCCTATCAACAAAAAGGCGCAATCAGTTTGATTAAAATGCTCAAAAATATAATGGCGCGATTTTAGCCGATGCAGTCGCTTGGGCAAAACTTGGACTGCCCTTGCCGTCATGAAATACTTTGAACTCAAAGGATTCACTGTTTTACTGCTCTGTCCTAAAAAACTTTCAAGCAACTGGGAACAATACAAAATCGGTCAGCAAAGCCGTTTCGAACAAGATGAACTTGACTTCTACATCCGCTATCACACCGACTTGCAAGAAGATCGCTTTGATCGCTATGCCGACAAAACTCTGCGCTATTTCCAAACTAGACCGAAACTGCTCATCGTTATTGACGAGAGCCATAACCTGAGAAACGACAAATCTTCACGCTATAACTTCCTTGTCGAGCACTTGCTTTTGCCTCAAAATACAAGCCGAGAAGTCAAAGTTTTGCAACTTTCGGCAACCCCCATCAACAATAAACTCATGGACATTCGTAATCAATTTAAACTGATGACCAAAGGACACGACAATGGTTTTCAGGACACGGATTTAGAAATCGATAGCCTTGAAAATATTTTCAGAATAGCACAAAAAGAATTTAGCAAATGGGTAGCCCTTGACAATAGAAAAATTGCCGACTTCATCGCTACACTTCCACCACAATTTGAAAAACTCACCGACGCCTTAATTGTGGCAAGAACCCGACAACTCATTGAAGGCGAATTTGGCGAAATGAACTTCCCCAAAAAAGAAGCACCTATCAATGAATATGTAACCCCTGAAAATATCGGCAATCTAAAATCATTTGACGATATTCTTGATGCGATTTCTATAAACCTTACCGCTTACCGCCCTGCCGACTACATGAAAACCATTCCGCCTAAAAGCGTGCTCGAAGATGAACAGCAACGCCAAAAATTTCTCGTTAAAATGATGTATATCCTTTTAATTAAACGCCTTGAATCGAGTTGGTTTTCATTCAAATGCACAGTGGAAAATATCTTAAATCATCACCTTCACGCCTTAGAAAAAGTAACATTATTTAATCAAAGCAAAGTCGATACCACTATTGAAGATGACATGTCCGAAGAAGAGGAAGAAGAACTTATTGAGACAGCAGCTCAACTTAGTGCCGAAACTGAAAAACCCATCACGCTTGGCAAGAAAAATCCCATTCTGCTCTCTTCTATCACCAATCTTGCCCTTTTCAAACAACATCTTGAAGCTGACATCGAGAAACTTCGCCAACTAAAAGCCAACTTAGATGAGTATGAAAAAGCCTTCAACGCTGGTAAAGCACAAGATGAAAAACTCAATAAACTCATTGAGCACATCACTTGCAAGCAAAAAACTTCACCTAACAAAAAAGTACTTGTCTTTACTGTATTCAAGGACACGGCAGAGTTTCTCTACAAACAATTAAAAAAACGCGGTATTCAAAATATCGCTTATGTCTCAGGCTCGATCAGCGAAGCCTACGATGGCTACTCAGGCGCAAAGTTTGAACCCATTTTAGAACGCTTCGCTCCTTATACCAAACTCTACAACGAAAAAGATTGGACAGAAATGTACCAAAACCATCTTGGTTTAGAATCCAAGTTCTTAGACAAAGGTACATGGAAAGTGCCCTACGACATTTGGAAAACCCTCATCTTCGAGCATGACTCTGAAACACGGTATAAACTCGAAAATCCTATTGATGTATTGATTGCGACCGACTGCCTCAGCGAAGGACAAAATCTGCAAGATTGCGACATGGTCATCAACTACGATATTCACTGGAACCCCGTTCGGCTTATTCAACGTATGGGACGCATCGATCGTATTGGCTCACCTAATAAAACCATCAAGGGCATTAACTTTTGGCCCGCTAAAAACTATGAAGATTATCTCAAACTTAAATCGCGCGTCGAAAAAACGCATGGCTTTAATGACGGTTGTCGGCACAGAACTGCACGATAAACTTACATCCGAACTGCAACAAATGATTGAAGATAATCCGCTCTTGCCACGACAAACCCAAAAAATGCTCGAACAACTGCAAATCACTTGGGACGATGTAGAAACCAGCGATGAAACGCTCGGCTTGAACGACCTCTCGTTAGAACAATTCCGACAAGAACTTTATGATTTCCTCAGAAAGAATGCTGAATTTTTCAAGAAAATACCCAACGGCGTTTTCACCGGCTTCAAATTAAAGCCTACTGAAAAATGGCAAACGATACCCGATAGCCTCGTTGCCGTGCTCGGTTATCCCAAACGCTCCGATGACACCAAAGACCATAACTACAAAGAAATTTATCTTATCCACCAGCCTATTGCATCCGATCAAAATCGCATCACCACTCTAAAAAATAATCAAGAAATTCTTACCCTGCTTCGATATCATCAACTTCAACCTCGCTATATTCCGAAAGCAATTGATGATGGCAATCAAGAAGAGCTAAATAAACTCGCTCAGGCTATTCAATCTTGGCTTCAAGGACAAGCCAGACCTGTTGCAATAAGTCAAATTCACGATTTATTTTCAGGTTCACTCCATCCTAAAAATATATCAGCAGAAAAAAAGACCGAAGAAAAATTTACATCCGAAAACTTTGACCTTATCAACTGGTTTTTTATTTCAGCTTCATGATTTTTTTACCAAGAAGAACACAGTGAACCTCTATGGTTTATCTTCTTCTCATAACTCTATCCAGTAAAGTACGATGAACCTCAACGCCTTCAATAGCAAATCCTTTTTTGACGCCGCTACTGACCTCTTTAAGCAACTTGGCATTCGGCTCAATTCTAATACCGCTCAATCCTTGCGTTTGAAAGAGCTTTTGAAAGAACACTACAAAGAGAACGACACTTTCCAAACCGTTGTGAATACATATTTTCTTGGTCTTATTGATGACTCAATTTTTAATTCTCAAAAAAATGCTTATTCCGTTGAGCAAGCCCTTGAGCAAAGCAATGCAAATTATGAAGGACTTACAATTTTTGGTTTAGAACTGAGTGAGTCTCCTACACGCACTAAAATTTCCGAACTCACCCGCGCTTTTAATCGCGTTAGCCAAAAAATGCCCGTTGCGTTAGTGCTGAAATATACCGTCAATCAAGAAGCTGTGATTTCCATTTCCATCAGTGAACGCTCCAAACACCTTCAACAATGGCGACAAGGCGAAAAAGCAGGTAAAGTTATTATCCTGCGCGATATTCACACCAAAACCACACACGCTGGACACCTGCGCATCCTTCAAGACCTTAGCGAGCATAGCGCAAAAAATTTCAATGAACTGCACAAATACTGGTTAGATGTTTTAGACGTCAATACCCTCAACAAAAAATTCTTCCAAGAACTTTCTAACTGGTATTTTGCCGCTATGGATGCGGTCTCTTTCCCTGATGATTTGGAAAAGAACCAAGAGATTCGCAATGCCACTAACCTCATTCGCCTCATTACGCGCCTCATCTTCGTTTGGTTTATCAAAGAAAAAGAACTTGTTCCTGAAAAACTCTTCGACGAAAATTTTATCACCAGCATCTTAAAAGATTTTAATAAAAACAAAAACTCGCATAGCTACTACAACGCCATTCTGCAAAACCTCTTTTTTGCAACGCTCAATCAAAACATGAACAACCGCAAGTTCGCCAAAACCGGCGACTTCAAGACAAACCGCGAAGAATATGGCGTCAAAAATCTTTTCCGCTATGCTGATTTATTTACAATTTCTGAAAAGGACGTGCTGAACTTGTTCAAAGATATTCCGTTCCTCAACGGCGGCTTGTTTGATTGCTTAGATAAACCCAACGATCAGGGCAAAATTGAATATGTCGATGGCTTCAGCCGTGAAAAGAAAAAACAAGCTATCGTGCCCGATTACCTTCTCTTCAGCAAAGAAAAAGAAATTGACCTAAACAAAATTTATGCCACGACAAACAAACGCTACACATTCAGAGGCTTAATCAATTTGCTGAAGAGTTACAAATTCACAGTTGCCGAAAATACCCCGATAGAAGAGGAAGTCGCGCTCGATCCTGAACTTCTCGGCAAAGTCTTCGAAAACCTGCTGGCAAACTACAACCCCGAAACTCAAACCACCGCCCGCAAACAAACTGGCAGTTTCTATACCCCGCGCGAAATCGTCGACTACATGGTCGATGAATCCCTGATTCAATACCTCAAAAGTAAAAGCACTCTCAACATCCCTGCTGACGATGAAGACATCAATCACCTATACACCTTCTTCAACCCATTTGATGAAGTCGACATTTACCGCGGCAATCTCCCACACTGGCAACAAGAAAATGTCTGGTACTTCGTCACCTTCCGACTCGCAGATTCACTTCCACACGACGTGCTAGAACAAATCAAATCACAAAGAGAACTCTGGCTGACACAACACAATATCCCAACAGATATTAAACAGAGACATCAAGCCGCTTTGAAAACCCTCTCAAAAGCAGAGCTTAAAGAATATTACCGCCTGTTTTCTGAACGAATTGAAACCTTGCTGCATGCTGGTTCTGGAAGTTGTGTATTAAAAGAAGAAAAAATCGCAAGAATCGTCGCCAATGCCTTGCTATACTTTAACCATCAACGCTATATTTTAGATGAATGGGTCATTATGCCCAATCATGTGCACGTCTTAGTCAAACCCCTTGACAATCATCAGTTGTCCGATATCCTGCATTCTTGGACATCCTTTACTGCTGACGAAATCAATAAACAACTCGGTCGCAAAGGACAACTCTGGATGCATGAATCCTACGACTATATCGTCAGAAATGAACGCGCTTTTGAGGCAATCCGAAAACATATCCGAGAAAATCCGCTGAAAGCCAAGCTCAGCGTCGGAGAGTTCCTGGCCTCAGAGCAAAGTGCGAGAAACACAGACAGCACGGGCAGCATAGATGCTTCTGATACTTTTGCTTCGGATACCTTTGAGGCACGGCTGCGCAACCTCCTCTCCTATTCCGACAACCCTAACCCCTTCAACGAAACCGAAACAAAAGCCCTCATCGAAGCCCTCAATAAATGCAAAATTTTAGACCCCGCTTGCGGCTCCGGCGCCTTCCCCATGGGCATTCTGCACAAAATGGTCTATATCCTCCAAAAACTCGACCCCAACAATACCTACTGGCGCGAACTCCAACGCCAAAAAGCCATTCAAGAAACCGAAGAAGCCTTTAAAATTGGCGACAAAGAAGAACGCGCAAAACGCCTCAACGAAATTAATGACATCTTCGAAAATAACGCCAGCGACTACGGTCGCAAACTCTACCTGATTGAAAACTGCATCTACGGCATCGACATTCAACCTATTGCCGTACAAATCGCTAAATTACGCTTCTTTATCTCGCTCATCATTGACCAAACAGTCGATAAAACCAAAGACAATTTCGGCATCCGTAGCCTGCCCAACCTCGAAACTAAATTCGTCGCCGCTAATGCACTCATCGGCTTAGAAAAACCAACACAACTTCTAATGCGTAACCCCGACATAGAAAAAAAAGAATCTGAACTCCAAGCCCTCCGCCACAACTACTTCACCGCCATAACCCGAAAAGAAAAACTTCAACTCCAAGAGAAAGACAAACAACTCCGACAAGAACTCGTCGAACTGCTCAAACACGATGGCTGGAAAAACACCGTCGCCCAGCAAATCGCTGACTTCGACCCCTACGCCCAAAACCACTCCGCAAACTGGTTCGACCCCGAATGGATGTTTGGAGTCAAAGATGGATTTGATATCGTTATCGGCAATCCACCGTATATCCAACTGCAAAGAGACGGCGGCAAACTCGCTAAACTTTATCAAACACAACCTTTCAAAACCTTCACTCGCACCGGCGATATTTACACCCTCTTCTACGAAAAAGGCTTACAACTACTTAAAACCGATGGCATACTTTGTTTTATTACCTCCAATAAATGGATGCGCACAGGCTATGGCGAAAAACTTCGTGAGTATTTTACAAAATTTAACCCGCTTATTCTCATTGATTTAGGTCCCAGCATCTTCGAAAGCGCAACCGTCGATACCAACATCTTACTCATACAAAAACGCTCTAACCAATACCGCCTCAAAGCCCTAACCCTGCAAAAAATCGATACTCAAAGCATAGCCGAACAAGTAGAAGAAAATAGCACTGTGCTGACCAAACTAACCAAAGACGCCTGGTTTATTGGCAACAGTGCCGAGCAACGATTAAAAAGAAAAAATAGAACGCATTGGAAAACCACTTAAAGACTGGGATGTAAAAATTTTACTATGGAATAAAAACCGGCTTAAACGAAGCCTTTA